>NZ_LZGZ01000068.1:0-34065 GCF_001690515.1 Gilliamella sp. Fer4-1
AATTTAATAGTAGCAATCAAAATCATTAACTAATTGTTTTTTAAAGATTTAAATCACAACTCACATAATAACCAAACAAGCCAATAACAAATAAAAACGATTGACTAAAGCGAAAAAAAATGGATAATAAGCAGGGTAAGGATTTTTCATTGTTTTCTTTCCTTATATTCCTTATATTTCATGTTGGCCTGTATAGTTTTATACAGGTCTTTTTTTATTCTTGAACTATTTATGAAATCCCTTCATAAAAAGAGTATAATGATCACTCCATAAAATATGTTCTAAAGTCTACCCTAAATAGAGCGTTATATTTATTAAGAGGATTTGATTATGTCTTTTAGTATTCCACACCTTTTAGTGTTTCTTGCTGTCGTTATTTTATTATTTGGCACTAAAAAGTTGCGTAATTTAGGTTCTGATCTTGGTTCAGCATTAAAAGGCTTCAAGAAAGCAATGAATGACGATGATATTGAACCCCAAAATGATGATAAGTTAGATAATAAATAGTTTTGCTTCTAGGTATGAATATTCAATTTGATGTAGCAATTGTAGGGGGCGGATTAGTTGGTTTAGCAACTGCTTGCGCACTTAGCCAATACGCGCTAAAAATAGCGATTATAGATACTAAAATTCACCAGCACCAATCTTTCTCACAGAATGAAATAGGCATTAGAGCCTCAGCTATTAATGGCGCAAGTCAACATTACTTTTCGCAAATAGGTATATGGAATGATTTATGTGCAAGTAAACGTGTACAAGAATTTACTGAAATAGGTGTATGGGAAAAAAATGGCCAAGCTCATTTATCTGCTCATGCCAAAGATTATGGGTATTCCAATCTTGGCTATATAATCGAAAATAATATTATTTCTCATTACCTTTACCAATATGCTTTAAATTGTAGCAATATTAATATTTATAATTGCGAGGCAATTGACTGTGCATTTAATGATGATTTTGCTTTTTTGACACTTGCTAATAAAGCTATCTTACAGACTAAATTACTAATTGGTGCAGATGGTGCTCATTCCTGGGTACGTCAACGCAAAAATATTTCTGTTTTTGAACGCGATTATCTGCATCATGCTGTTATTACAACGGTTGAAACCGAGTACCCTCACCAATCTTGTGCGAGGCAGATTTTTTATCCAAATGGTATTGTGGCTTTTCTGCCCTTGTGGCAGGCCAACAAAAGTTGTTTGGTTTGGTCAACAAAACCAGATAATGCTATAAGTTTAGCTTCTCTATCTGAATCAGAGTTTTCTGATGAGTTATTTCGGTTAACTGGCGATAAAGTCGGTCAATGTCAGTTAATTAACCCTCGTATGGTATTTCCATTAAAAGCCCGCATTGCAAGACAATTTATTCAACATCGGCTTGTCTTAATTGGTGATGCGGCTCATACCATTCATCCTTTAGCTGGGCAAGGTGTAAATTTAGGTTTTCAAGATTCTGCATTATTAGTCTCAACAATTAAAACATTAATCGATGAACAAAAAGATATTGGTTTAGTTTGCAATTTAAAACCATTTCAGTTTACTCGTCGTAAAGATACTTTAGTGATGTTAGCAGCAATGCAAACAATTCAAGATATGTTTAATGGTGATAATTTGCTTAAAAAGATGATAAGAACAGTAGGAATGAATACTATTGATTGTTGTTCTCCAATAAAAAAACAAATTATCAAATATGCTATGCGTATTTAACCGCCATCTTTTAACAATACTCTTGTGGTTTTGCTACAAGAGTTAATCATATTATTTTAAAACAGCTTGATAACATCTTAATATAAAATAGGATACAGGAACAGATGAAACCTAACAAGACGCACATTATGCAGATGTTAACTAAATATAGCTCAACTACATCGCCAACGATTAGCTCATGCTTGAGCTAAATAAACCATTGCACATTAAGCGATGATAATTAGTTACGATATTGTTGTTCAAATATAGTCATTTTTATATCCTTATCTAAAATTACGATTTGCTTTTATGTATATCTTGTTTTTTATTTAAAGCTTAGATTTTTTCAATAATTTTTCTAACTGTCATTTCATCAAATATTTTTGGTAAATAGCCACACAGACCTTTGTTCTGGAAAGCAAATCAGCCATGTTTTTTATTATTCGCAACATCGATGTTATGTAACAAGCCATTTTTATGATTAACCGCTATAGACTTCTGGATATCTTTTACAAAGTATTAAACATAACACCCATTGAATATAAAACACTAAAATAAGCCACATGATTTTTATATGAATTAAATATTAACCCTCGGGGCTAACACAGATAATAAATCATTTACGTTTGTTAATAACTTTAAGATTTTTGATGAGTTTTAATATAAAAAAACCAACTAGTAATGCCTAATATTGCCAAGGAAGTACTTGCAATAATTATCGCTTTCCATCCGTAATTGCTAAACAAATAAGTCGATCCAGCAGAGCCTAGCATTCCACCAATAAAATAACATACCATATAACCCGTGTTCATTCGGCTACGTGCTTCTGGTCTGATTTGATAAATAGCATTCATATTAGAAACATGAGTAACTTGTACAGCAAAATCTAATAAAACCACACCTAGAATTAAAGCAGTAATGGAATATTGAGCGAATGAAAGTGGTAGCCAAGATAATAGTAATAAGCTTAATCCAATGGTTGTTGCAATATAACCTTTGCCTTTGTCTGACAGTTTTCCAACTATTGGCGATCCCATCGCTCCTGCAGCTCCCGCTAATCCAAATAAACCAATCATAAAATCAGAATAGTGATATGGTGCATTAGTTAACAAAAAGGCAAGTGGTGTCCATAATAATGAAAATAGCGAAAATGAGATAATAGCTAATAATGAGCGAATTCTTAATATCGGTTCTTGTTTATATAATGAACCAATTGAGCATAAAAGTTGAAAATAATTAATATTAATGGTATTACTATATTTTGGTAGTGAAATCGAAAGCAATAGTGTCACAATAATCATAAAACCTGTTGCAATCCAATATACACCATGCCAATCCGCAATTGAGGATATAGCGCCAGCAAAAGTTCTTCCCAATAAAATACCTAGTAACATACCGCTCATTAAAGTACCAACAACTTTACCTCGATGATCTGGCCTTGAGAGTGTTGCCGCAAAAGGTATTAAGACTTGAGCAACCGTTGAAAATAAACCTGTCATTGCGGTACCGATGATAAGCATCCATATATTTTGAGATAATGCGCTTACCATAAGTCCACAAGTGGATAATATCATTAAAATAATAATTAACCGATTACGCTCTACCTTATCACCAAGTGGTGTAATAAATAGCAAGCCTATGGCATAACTAAATTGTGCAGCCATAATGATTGCTCCAGCATGTTCTACTTTTATATGTAGATTATTTGTAATTGAATGTAATAGCGGTTGAGCGTAATAATTGCTAGCAATTGTAATACCAATAGCAAATGCCATTAAAAAGACTAAGTAGCCAGATAAGCCTTGATGTTGTTTGTTTTGCATAATTAAATAGAATTAAAAATAATCAGTAATTATATCCTAAAAATAGCATGAGTATTGATAAACAAACGTTAACAAGACGTTTGTTTTAATAAGTTATAAACAGGTGTTGCAAGCCCTATTTTTACATTGTCGGATTTTAGGTTATACCAATAACCGCAAGGTTGTTCCCAACATTTTGTATGTTTAGTAATTACACAATAAATTGGAACAATATCTAAGTGAAAGTGGCTAAATGTATGGCGAAATGCAATAAGTTGCTTGGGTTTTGTGGTTTCAATACCTTGTTTTTTTAACCAGTCAGTTAATGCTTGTTGGCTTGCAAACTGAGGCAAACAGTATAATCCTCCCCATATGCCAGACGGAGGTCTTTTTTCAAGCCAAATCGTATTATTATATTCCAGCATTAAAAAATAGGCTGTCTTTGCAGGAATGGTACTTTTAGTTTTTTTGGTTGGGTATTGTTGCCAACTTTCTGTCTTATAAGCTAAGCAGTTACCATGCAAAGGGCATAAAGTGCACTTAGGTTTACTGCGAGTACAAACCGTTGCACCTATATCCATCATGGCTTGATTAAACTTTGCAACATCTTGCTTAGGTGTCACTCGCTTGCTTAATTCCCAGAGCTTATTTTCAATCTTTTTAATACCTGGCCAGCCTTCAACAGCAAAATATCGAGTGAGCACACGTTTTACATTGCCATCTAAAATGGGATAATGCTGATTTTGCGAAAGAGATAAAATAGCGCCAGCAGTTGAACGCCCCACACCAGGCAGCGCCACCACATCATCAAATTGTGTTGGAAATGAGCCATTAAATTTTTCCGCAATTGTTTGTGCTGCCTTATGTAAATTGCGCGCTCTTGCATAGTAACCCAGTCCAGTCCAAAGATGTAATACATCATCAAGTGGTGCTTGTGCTAGGTCTGTTATCTTAGGAAATTGCTCAATAAATCGGTTAAAGTAAGGAATCACCGTTGCAACTTGTGTTTGTTGCAACATCACTTCTGATAACCAAACATGATAGGCGCTTTTTTCGAGTTGCCATGGTAATGATTTTCTACCATACTTCTCATACCAGTTAAGCACCGCTTGTGAAAAATGTTGCATTGTCATAATGGTTACATTATAGAAACAATAGAATCACTTGGATAGCACCCAAGCACTTTGGTATATAACGTCATTGACGCTAACTCTTTAAGCGCTGTTTGTATTTCATAAGAATGAATGTTGCCATGTAAATCAATATAAAACATTTCTTCCCATGGTGTACCATGAATTGGACGTGATTCAAGCTTAGTCATGATGATATTATGATTGCGTAATACTAATAACGCATCAACTAAAGCACCAGCTTGTTGGCCTGTTTTCATTAAAATAGTGGTTTTAGCAGGAATTTGATCTGAAACCGCAATTGGTTGTCTTGCAAGCACGATAAAACGCGTTATGTTCTCTTTTTGATTAGCAAAGTTATGTTCAAGAACTTGTAATCCATATAATTCGCCACCATCCTTATTCCCCATTGCGGCAACATTCGGCTTATTCAATTTAGCAACGGTTTCCATTGCTGATGAAGTACTATCACAATATACAATCTTCCAATGAGGGTGACTTTCTAAGAAATTACTACATTGCTGGAAGGGTTGTGGGTGGCTATAAATAGTGTCGATTTGCTCTAATTGCGAATTCGGCATGGCAAGCACACAATGATCAATAGGTAATGAAAGCTCGCCAATAATATGCAAGTTGGTTTTTTGTAATAAGTCATACACTTCGTTAATTGAACCAGAGCTAGAGTTTTCTATCGGTAAAATTCCATAGTCGACTTCGCCCCTTTCAACCTGCTCAAATACATCTTTGAATGAAGTACAACTAGATTCGATCATCTGATCTAAGTGAGCACTTGCATAACGGCGTGTTGCTGAATGTGAATAAGAACCCTTAGGTCCTAAAAAAGCGACTTTGGCTGTGGCGATAATATCGTCATTCAGTTTTTCTTGTAAAATTTTTTGTTGTAATAGGACTGAGTCTTCAATAATTAATTGATATAAACGTTTAATAAACACATCATCAAGATGATAGTTTTTCCCTTGATTAATTAATGAAATAATAAGTGAACGCTCACGCTCCATATCGCGAACAGGAATATTTGCTCCAATTTTTGTGTGAATAACTTGTGTTGAAAGATTACGCCGTTTAGCAATAAGCTCTAACAACATCTTATCAAGTTCATTAATTTTATCGCGTAAAGGTAACAAAGGATTTGTAGTCATTTTTATAATGATATTAAAAAAAGATAGGTTGTATTATAACAAGCAAAAAAATAAAGGCACTATCGAAGTGCCTTTTTATTGCATCGAAAAAATAAATCAAATTTCTTCTAATACAGTATCTTTTATACTGCTTGTCGCTCGGCGTGCTTCACCTTTATGTTGCAGTTTATTAAGCTGTTTTTCAAGCTTTTCAATAAGGTCATTAATCGCTGCATACATATCAATATGTTTAGCTGACGCCACTAATGGTGTACCTTTTGTGATAATGGTTGCATCAACGACAAAGCCGTCTGGCTCTTTGCATAAAATAAAATGAGGATTTATTAATTGTGCTCGCCATTTGTCCAATTTAGTATATTTTTCTTCTAAATAGCTACGCATAGCAGGAGTAATATCCATTTGTTTACTGGTAATATTTAACGCCATAATTAATCTCCTTGTTTTTTCAGACGATGGTTAATGCCGTTATTGATTTGAGCCATTTTCATGATTATACAGTGCCAAATTATATTTGGCTCGTCAATATAATCTTTATTATTAATCCTATTTTGTGATTGTTGTCTAAAAAATTCAATTTTACATTTTATGCTAATTTACTATTAATAGCAGTTAATCACATGTTGTTTTTTTATTATTTTTATAATGGAAAACAATTTTATTAATATCTAATCGTATCAGTAATCACCTATATTCTGCACCTTAATGCCATTTTAGTATATACTTATTTTATGCATTTTTTAGTTATGATTGATTAATACTTTAATGAGGATGATGTGAATTATTTAGATAATGTAAAAATTGTTTTAGTCGAAACATCGCATACAGGCAACATGGGTTCTGCGGCAAGAGCAATGAAAACAATGGGATTAACTAACCTTTGTTTAGTCAACCCAATCATCAAACCTGATTCTCAATCGATTTCGTTAGCGGCAGGAGCTAGTGATATTATTAAAAATACACAACTCTTTGCATCGCTTGAGCAAGCAATTGCCGATTGTACTTTAGTAATTGGCACTAGTGCACGTTCTCGTAGTTTACAATGGCCTCATTTAACACCGAAAGAGTGTAGTGATAAAATTATTCAAGAAACGACCAATACTCGTTCTAAAGTTGCTTTAGTGTTTGGGCGTGAGCGAGTTGGTTTAACCAATGAAGAATTGCAAAAGTGCCATTACCATGTCGAAATTCCTGCTAATCCTGATTATAGTTCTCTAAATTTGGCAATGTCAGTACAAGTTTTGTGCTACGAAATTCGCATGTCAATGCTAAATCTTGACGATCAGCGTTCTGAATTAAAAAGCAACGGCAATATAAACTCAGAGTTTCCGGTAGATGCTGATATAGAGCGTTTTTACCAGCATTTAGAACAAACTTTATTACAGACAGGTTTTATCAATGCCAATCATCCAGGGCAAATTATGGGACGTTTACGTCGATTATTTACTCGAGCGCGTATTGAACAACAAGAGTTAAATATTTTACGCGGCATTTTAACGTCGATAGATAAAAAGTTGTGATAACTGATAAAAAACCCACTAATAAGTGGGCGTTTTTTTTAAGAATGGCTGATTGTAATAACCAAAAATTAGCCGATTAATTTTTTTTGCGCCAAGTAGTACCATTTGCACCATCTTCAAGAACGATATTCATCGCATTTAATTTGTCTCGAGCTTCATCTGCTTGCACCCAATTCTTGCTCGCTCTTGCTTCGTTGCGTTGTTTAATTAATGCTTCAATTAATGCACTATCAGCATCCTCTTGATTGTCACCTTGTAAAAACTTTACAGGATCTTGTTCCAATAGCCCCAGCACTGATGATAAATAACGTAATTCAGCAGCTAATTCATTAGCGAGTGGCATATTATTATCTGCTTTAGCTTTATTGATTTCGCGGGCAAGGTCAAAAAGAGTTGAATAGGCTTCAGGTGTATTAAAATCATCATTCATTGCGTCACAAAATTGGCGGTAATAGTTACTATCAGGTGTTGTGTGTGAATGAGCAGGATCGGTGTCTCGTAATGCAGTGTATAGCCGCTCTAGCGCTACTCTTGCTTGTTTTAGATTTTCTTCACTATAGTTTAATTGGCTTCGATAATGACCAGATAGTAAAAAATAACGTACTGTTTCGGCATCATAATGCGCTAATACATCACGAATAGTGAAAAAGTTATTGAGTGATTTTGACATTTTTTCTTGGTCTATCATGACCATGCCTGAATGCATCCAATAATTGACGTATTGCCCATCGTGTGCGCAAGTTGATTGGGCAATTTCATTTTCATGATGTGGGAACATTAAATCAGAACCACCACCATGAATATCAAAATGATTGCCTAATTGGTAACTGTTCATCGCAGAGCATTCAATATGCCAACCAGGACGACCTTTTCCCCATGGTGAGTCCCAACTTGGTTCGTTAGGCTTTGACATCTTCCATAATACAAAATCCATTGGATTACGTTTAACATCCACCACATCAACTCGCGCTCCTGCTTGAAGCTGTTCTAAATTTTGGCGAGATAAAATACCATAATTTGGATCACTATCTACCGAAAACATAACATCGCCGTTATCGGCAATATAAGCATGATTTTTTAAAATTAATTCTTCAACTAATTGAATGATTTGTGGCATATGATGCGTCGCACGAGGTTCAAAATCAGGGCGTTTTATATTAAGTGCATCAAAATCTGCATACATTTCATCTAGCATTCGATTAGTAAGTTGATCACAGGTTTCGCCGTTTTCGAGCGCACGTTTAATAATCTTGTCATCAACATCAGTAATATTGCGCACATAAGTTAAATCATAACCTAAAAAACGTAAATATCGCGTGATAATATCGAATGCCACAAACGTGCGTCCATGACCAATATGACAAAGATCATAAATAGTGACGCCACAGACATAGAGCCCGACTTTATTTGGAGTAATTGGTTGAAAGGTTTCTTTTTCTCTAGTTAATGTGTTGAATATTTTTAACATTATAATCTACAAGTTAAATTTAATGGATTTTGTTAAATAATATAACAAAAATCGAGATATGGCGAAATTACTTATTATTAACTTTGTAAGGAAAAATAGACAAATTTAAAATAGTAAGCAATTTTTGCCTCTTAAATAAATCATTAATCAGTTACACTGAGCATGTTCATTTATTGAAAAATACGCTAAAGGATCAAGGAATCTATTTCCATAACCTGAAAAATATTATGGTAAATTAGTTTTTTTATGCGATTAGAAGACTTATTTGAATCGTGTAAGCAAACATGCATATTTAAGTTATTCATCACCCAATTAATTCAAATATACGTTAAAAGATTTATTTAATAAAAATGACAATTAAAATGAAGACTGATTAATGATAGCCTAAATTAGGTGATAAAAAATAATCCTTACGCGCATTATTTAGTTATTATTTCAAACAAAGGCTAAAATAGTTAATCTATAAAAGTGGAATTAACAACGGCTGTTGTTTCTATTTAGAAGAGTTAAATTTCTTTTCAAGTTATTCGGCATTAGAATAAGAGGGAGAAAGCGTCTGATAGTTTAAATTATAGGATTATCTAAATTGGCGGTTTCCCGCCAATTTAGCATAAAAACAACTATTGTTTTAAATGGCGATAAATAAAAATAACCACAATCGCCCCAAGCACTGAAATTAACAAACTAGGGAAGTTAAATCCTGTCACACTCCCCCAACCAAAGAAGGTGCTAATATATCCACCTACTAAGGCTCCCGCAATGCCTAATAAAATCGTTTTTATCACCCCTACACTTCCTAAGGGCATAAAAAACTTCGCAATCCAGCCGGCAATTAATCCTAGAATTATCCAACTTATAATACCCATGATAATTTCCTTTTGTTATTGAACTTAGTTTTAGTTTACTCAGATTAAATAAAAAATCTAACAGGTGTTGATATTTAATGTAATAGCTTTAATCAATTAATTAAAAGTAAAAAACAATATTCAAAATAGATTAATAACTAATGTCAATCAATTTAACAATAGATGATTAACCTAAAAAATTACCTATATATGAGTGCAGTAGATAAAATATTACTAATTCATTAATAATTTATCTTTATATAACTCGTTATAATTAAAATTGATGGAATTTTGTTCTTATTTTTAACATAGGTTATGTATTAAAACAAGAAAATAATTATGAATAAGTAAAAAGGAGATTAAATCTCCCTTTTAATATTACTGTTCAAAAATTGTTTTATGCAGAATTTTAATAATTGCTTCTGCATCATTGCTTTTTGCCAAAAGGCAAAGATTGTGGGTGCTTGCTCCATAACAGCAAAGTCTAATAATAAAATCATCTAGTACACCAAAAACTTCTTTGGCTATACCCTGTGTTGTAGTTAAATTATTTCCAATAATAGCAATTAAAGCCAAGTCTTCTTCAACTGTTACATGGCAAACGGTTGACAGTTCATCAAATAGTTCTTTCGTTAACAAACTGCTACCGTTGGTATTAGTACCTGTGGTATCAATAGTTAATGCGATACTTACTTCAGATGTTGTCACTAAATCAACCGAAATATTATGTTTAGCTAATATTGTAAACACATTTGCTAGAAAGCCTTGTGCATGAAGCATATTTAGGCTAGTTAGCGTCAGCAAAGTTTGTTTGCGACGTAACGCCAACGCTCTAAATACAGGCAATTTAGATGTAATGCTATTAGTGTTGTAAACAATAGTTCCCCCTTCTTGCGGAGCTTTACTGGAACCGACAAAAACAGGAATATTACTACGTACGGCTGGAACCAGTGTTGCTGGGTGTAGCACTTTTGCGCCAAATGTTGCCATTTCTGTGGCTTCAGCAAACGATATCTCATCAATGCGCTTAGCGGCAGGGGTAATACGAGGATCGTTGGTATAAATCCCTGCAACATCTGTCCAAATATCAATTTGACTTGCATTTAATGCTTCACCTAATAAAGCTGCTGTATAATCGCTTCCACCACGACCTAACGTAGTGGTTTTACCAGAACTTTCACTACCAATAAAACCTTGTGTCACAATAACACTGCTATTATTTAGTGATTTTAAATGAGCACAACAAAGCTGTTTAATATCCTCAATTTTAGGCGTGGCTTTACCAAATTTATCATCGGTGCGCATCACTTTACGTACATCAAACCACATAGCATTTGTTTGCTTTTCTTTTAATATTTCGACAAACAGTTTTGATGACATAATTTCGCCATGACTTACAAGCTCATCTGTTAATGCCGGTGAAGTTGCTAAACTAGCGGCCTCAGACAAAGAAGCTATGTTAGCAATGATTTGGTCGATTTCGCTTCGTAGTTTAGGGTTTTCTGGCAATTGTTCTAAGATGCCGTATTGGATTGATTGAATTTTAGCAATATGTTGAGTGCGCACCTCAGCGTCACGTCCTTCAGCTAATGCAACTAGTAAATTTGTCACGCCAGCAGAAGCCGATAATACAACAACTTTTACGTTGGGATTAGCGATTACAATATTGGCACTATTTACCATTGCTGAATAATCGGCAACACTAGTACCGCCAAATTTAGCAATTACAAATGATGTTTCCATGAATTCCTCATATTAAAAATTTTTATTTTTAACAGAGTTAGAGCGGGAATGTCCTATTTACAATTAAAAAGCACAAACCGTGAAGCGCTCCACCTGTTAAGGTGACAACCCAAGGGATTCAGCCCTTGCAGTCGATTTGATTGCTTCTGGATTGGCAATCAAACCTCGGCATTACATCCCCTCAATCATTTATTAGTGGCTCCAGTTCCTAAAATGATTTACCTGAGTAATGCACCTCTTCGTTTTTGCAACTTCTGTTACGAAATCAGCGTTGTATAGCATTAACGATTTTATTAATTGTGTCAATAGGTTAAACTTTAAAATTTATTCGACCTGAATATAACGAAATTAAAAGCGCTATAATTCTCGCTCAAATAGTTCAATAATGGTTTGGTACAATTTTTTTACAGTATATTCTTTGGTTGGTGTACTAAAAATTGTATCATCGCCAGCAATTGAGCCCAAAATCCCCTCTGATTTACCGATAGAATCTAACAAACGAGCAATTAGTTGAGCAGCGCCTGGACTGGTTTTTATGACCACCATTGAACTATTGAAATCAATATCGAGGACTAAATTTTTTAATGGACTACTAGTTGTTGGTACACTTATTTCTGCAGGCAAACAATAGACCATTTCGGATTTTGCATTACGGGTTCTCACTGCGCCAAATTTGGTAAGCATGCGTGAGACTTTGGATTGATTGATATTATCAAAACCTTGTTCTTGCAACGCTTGGACGATTTCTACTTGCGAACTAAACTTCTCTTGGCGAAGCATCTCTTTAAATGTCTTAGTGAGATCGGTTGATTTCATAATGTTCCTTGTTTCTTTACTTGTTACTTTTTCTACTAATACATGCAGTTATAATACCGAGAATAAAACTGCGTACTATTCACGCTAGCTTACTCCACGATTTTTTAGATAGTATTAATAACCGTTATTTATATTGATAAATTATACATCTAACGCATAATTATCATATACATAATTATGCGTTAAATTTGCATAAAATTAAAGATTTGACTGAATTGCATCTTTAGGGCGAAAAGACTTGACTATATGATCATGGGTTTCGATATAAGGCCCGTCTAATAGTTGTATACAATAGGGGATACTAGCAAATATACCGTTAATAATGACATTGCCTTGATTATCTTTAACCCCCTCAAGCGTTTCTTTGATTGATTTTGGTCTGCCTGGTAGATTTATAATTAAGCATTTTTTACGAATAACACCAACTTGCCTAGATAAAATCGCAGTTGGCACAAAATGTAAACTGATTTGCCGCATTTGCTCACCATAACCAGGCATCACCCGATCGGCGATCGCTAATGTTGCATCAGGCGTTACATCTCTCATGGCAGGGCCAGTTCCACCCGTAGTTAAAATTAAATGGCAATGTAAATTATCAACCAGCTCGCATAATGTTTGTTCGATGATAGTTTGCTCATCAGGAATAATATAATTTTCGGTAATAAAAGGCGTTTTTAGTGTTGTTTGCAACCATGATATTAATGATGGAATACCTTCATCTTGGTAAACACCTCTTGAAGCTCTGTCAGATACTGAAATTAAGCCAATTTTAAACATAACACTTATTCCTTAAGCAATAATTAGATATACAGACACAATTGAATTCACTGTGTTAGTGACCACATTCAATAATATGCACCATAATATCGAAATGATAATTTATTTCTTTGGTATAAATAAAATTAAACCGTTCTTTACAATAAATTGATTATATTGTCGATTCATTTAACATGATATTATATCACTTAAATAGTAATTGATTCATTTAGGACATATTTATGCCATCAACTCCTGCACTTGAGTTAATCTCGCTGAAAAAAGTTTACAAAAATGGTATAGAAGCATTAAAAGGTATCGATTTAACTGTACAGGCGGGTGATTTTTATGCCTTATTAGGACCAAATGGTGCTGGTAAATCGACAACTATCGGTATTATCAGTTCATTAGTAACTAAAACATCGGGAAAAGTGAAAATTTTTGGTTACGACTTAGATAACGACATAGTAAACGCCAAAAGGCAATTAGGGCTTGTGCCACAAGAGTTTAACTTTAATCCATTTGAAGAAGTTCTACAAATAGTCACTAATCAAGGTGGTTATTATGGATTACCCCGAAAACTTGCATTAGAGCACGCTGAAAAATATTTACGAATTTTAGATTTATGGGATAAACGCCATAGCCGAGCCAATATGTTATCAGGCGGTATGAAAAGACGATTAATGATAGCAAGAGCGCTTGTGCATGAACCCAAATTGTTGATTCTTGATGAACCAACCGCAGGCGTTGATATTGAACTACGTCGCTCTATGTGGGATTTTTTGCGCGTTATCAATCGTCAAGGTATCACAATTATTTTAACTACTCATTATTTAGAAGAAGCTGAAATGCTATGCCGTAATATTGGTATTATTCAACGAGGCCAATTGATAGCAAACTCGTCAATGCGCGATCTACTGGCAAAAAGCCAATCTGAAACAATTATTATTGATTACGTGCCAACCTCTAAACCGATTGAATTACATGGCTATAATTATTCTGATATTGAGATGGGCATGTTAGAAGTGAAAGTCGATA
Organism: Gilliamella sp. Fer4-1; assembly: GCF_001690515.1. Classification (NCBI taxonomy): domain Bacteria; kingdom Pseudomonadati; phylum Pseudomonadota; class Gammaproteobacteria; order Orbales; family Orbaceae; genus Gilliamella; species Gilliamella sp. Fer4-1. Next base: position 13,961 of record NZ_LZGZ01000068.1, read on the forward strand.
AACAACTTGGATTAAACCAATTGTTTGAGCAACTCAATCAGCAAAATATTAAAGTGATCAGCGTACGAAATAAAGCGAATCGTTTAGAAGAGCTATTTGTTGATCTGTTACATAATGATACAAAACAAAAAGGTAGCATTGATGAATAATTTATATTGGATTGCCTTAAAAAGTATTTGGCGTAAAGAAGTGACGCGTTTTTTGAGAATTTGGATCCAAACACTCATCCCCCCAGTTATTACGATGTCACTTTATTTTATTATTTTTGGAAATTTAATTGGCTCTCGAGTTGGTGATATGGGGGGCTTTAGCTATATGGCATTTATTGTACCTGGATTGATAATGATGTCAGTAATTACCAATTCTTATACTAATGTTTGCTCATCGTTTTTTAGTGCTAAATTTCAACGTAACATTGAAGAATTATTGGTAGCACCTGTGCCAACACATATTCTTATTTTGGGATATGTGGGAGGGGGTGTGATGCGAGGTATTTTAACTGGTATTTTAGTTACTATAGTGTCACTATTTTTTGTTCGTTATGAGGTGCATTCTTGGTTATTTGTTGTTTGCACATTACTATTAACTTCAATTTTGTTTTCATTAGCCGGTTTATTAAATGCCGTGTTTGCCAAAACTTTTGACGATATAAGCATTATTCCTACATTCGTATTAACACCATTAACATACCTTGGTGGCGTTTTTTATTCGATTACTATGTTGCCAACCTTTTGGCAATGGATATCCAAAGTTAACCCAATAGTTTATATGATTAACGGTTTTCGTTATGGATTTTTAGGAGTGACAGACGTATCGTTATCAATTACCTTCTCGATGCTAATTTTGTTTGTTACTGTGCTTTATGTAATTGCATGGAAGCTTATTGAAAGTGGTCGTGGACTAAGAAGCTAATAAGAGTTAGAAGGTTAGGTTTTGAGTAGTCGCCGATATTTTATCGGCGGAATCAATCATTATTGTGCATCAGCAACATTGTGCATCAGCAACGGCTTGTTTAGCCATCTCGGTAATTTTAGCAAAATCACCTTTTGCAATTGCATCAGTTGGAATAAACCAAGTACCGCCCACGCAAAGCACATTATCAAGAGCAAGATAATCACGGTAGTTTTTCGGATTTACTCCTCCTGTTGGGCAAAATTTCATATATCCGCAGGGACCAGCAAAAGCTTTTAATGCAGCAACACCACCATTGACTTCAGCAGGGAAAAATTTTAATGCAGTGAGACCATATTCTTGTGCAGTTAACAACTCAGAAATAGTTGCAATACCAGGAATAACAGGTACTGAACCTTCAACCGCCGCTTTTAAAATAGCATCAGTAATACCTGGTGTTATCACAAATTGAACGCCAGCTTCGGTAACCTGTTTTAGTTGCGCAACACTTGTTACTGTTCCTGCACCAACCACCGCTTCAGGCACTTCTTGAATAATTTTCTTTATTGCATTAATTGCACAAGCAGTTCTTAATGTAACTTCAAGTACTTTTACTCCGCCAGCAATTAGCGCTTTAGCTAGTGGTACCGCATCTTCTAAACGCTCAATAACAATAACGGGAATAACAGGACCTAATGTTAAAATTTCTTCAGCACTTCTTTTCCAATTTTTCATTTATTTTTACCCATACCTTATTGATTCTTTTATATAGAAATAATCCCTAATAAATAGGGATTATTTTGTTACTCATAAATGCCTAATTTCTTTTCTAAATAATGAATGTTTGTGCCGCCTTTTTGGAAACCTTTATCATTCATAATATCAATATGAAGATCAATATTGGTTTTAATGCCATCAATAACCAGTTCAGCTAATGCATTTTTCATACGGGCAATAGCAACTTCACGGGTTTCACCATAAGCAATTAATTTACCAATCATTGAATCATAATAAGGAGGAACAGTATAACCAGCATAAATATGCGATTCCCAACGAATACCAAAACCGCCAGGAGCATGAAAACGGGTAATTTTCCCTGGTGAAGGCATAAACGTTTTTGGATCCTCGGCATTAATTCGGCATTCAATTGCGTGGCCTTTAATTTCAATATCACTTTGTTTAATTGATAGAGGATTGCCTGCGGCGATTGAAATTTGCTCTCTGATTAAGTCAACACCGGTTACCATTTCAGTAACAGGATGTTCTACTTGAATACGGGTGTTCATTTCAATGAAATAAAATTCGCCATTCTCAAACAAGAATTCAAATGTACCAGCACCACGGTAACCGATCTCAATACATGCATTAACGCAACGCTCACCAATAAATTGACGCATTTTAGGGGTAATACCAAGCGCAGGGGCTTCTTCCACAACCTTTTGATGGCGTCTTTGCATTGAGCAATCACGCTCACCTAAATAAACGGCATGGCCTTGGCCATCAGAAAGGACTTGGATTTCGATATGGCGTGGATTTTCTAAAAATTTTTCCATGTAAACCATATCATTATTAAACGCTGTTTTGGCTTCTAGCTTGGTCATATTAATTGATTGTTCAAGATCCTTCTCTTCACGAACAATACGCATACCACGACCACCGCCGCCACCAGAGGCTTTAATAATAACAGGATAGCCGATTTGTTTAGCGATTTGTTTATTGGTTTCAATATCACCACCTAACGGACCATCTGAACCAGGAACACAAGGTACACCAGCTTTTTTCATCGCATGAATTGCAGAGACTTTATCCCCCATTAGGCGAATAGTATCAGGTTTTGGACCAATAAAAATAAAGCCTGAACGTTCAACTTGTTCAGCAAAATCTGCATTCTCAGATAAAAAACCATATCCAGGATGGATAGCTGCTGCGCAAGTGACTTCTGCAGCTGAAATTAATGCGGGAACATTAAGATAGCTTTTTGCTGAAGCAGCTGAACCAATACAGACTGTCTCATCTGCTAGTAATACATGTTTTAAATCTTTATCTGCCGTCGAATGAACAGCGACAGTTTTAATTCCAAGTTCTTTACATGCTCGTAATATACGTAGAGCTATTTCTCCACGGTTCGCTATAAGAATTTTATCAAGCATATTCAATCTCTTAATCGTATAGTCAATAATAAATTCAGATTATTCAATAATGAATAGTGGCTGATCAAATTCAACTGGTTGACCATTTTCAACCAAGATGGCTTTTATTGTACCAGCTTTTTCTGATTCAATCTGGTTCATCATTTTCATCGCTTCGACGATGCAAAGCACATCACCAACATTTACTGTTTGACCAACTTCAACAAAAGCTTTTGATTCTGGACTTGGTGTACGATAAAAAGTTCCAACCATAGGGGATTTAATTGTTGTACCATCAGTTGCAACAGCATCTGTTACAACTTCGGCTTGAACTGTTGGAGCCACAACGACAGGAGCTGGTTGAGGAATTTGAATATTTTGTACTGGCGCCGAATAGTTTGTGGTAGGAGCAGAACGACTGATTCGAACCGACTCTTCACCTTCAGAAATTTCAAGTTCAGAAATACCTGACTCTTCAACTAATTCAATTAATTTTTTAATTTTGCGTATATCCATGAATTACACCGTGTTTATTTGATATAAGTAACAATTATTTTTACTGCATCCTCGCCATTGACAAAAAGAGTCTTTCGCCAATAACAAGGTTGTAACTCAACATTAACGCGGAAGAATACACTGTAAAACAGAATTTGTCATTATATATCTCCTTTACAAACACATGTTATACTATTTTCTAGGTATTATTTTATAATTGCGATACAATAGCCAACGTTAGTTATTATTGGGGTTAGCCGTGGTTTAGAAGAATTAAATGGCACTCTATTTAGCTTGGATAAAGCTGAAAATAGATATTTTTTGATTCCATGGTTTGCTTTTAAACACGAAAATATACTTAAACAAGATTCATTCTAGGAAGAGTTTTTATTATGTTCAAAAAAGTTCGCGGCTTGTTTTCAAATGATTTATCCATCGATTTAGGTACAGCAAACACACTTATTTATGTAAAAGGGCAAGGCATTGTATTAAACGAACCTTCAGTGGTAGCGATACGCCAAGATCATCGCACAGGCACACCGAAAAGCGTTGCCGCTGTTGGACAAGCTGCGAAACAGATGTTAGGGCGAACGCCTGGTAATATTGCAGCTATAAGACCAATGAAAGATGGTGTTATTGCTGATTTTTCAGTCACTGAAAAAATGTTGCAGTATTTTATTCGCCAAGTACATAGCCATAGTTTTTTAAGACCAAGCCCACGAGTCCTTGTTTGTGTTCCTGTCGGCGCGACACAAGTTGAGCGCCGTGCAATTCGTGAGTCAGCACTAGGTGCGGGGGCCCGTGAAGTATATTTAATTGAAGAGCCAATGGCTGCGGCTATTGGTGCGGATTTACCAGTCTCTGCACCAACAGGTTCAATGGTCGTTGATATTGGTGGTGGAACTACTGAAGTAGCAGTCATTTCATTAAATGGTGTGGTTTATTCGGCATCGGCACGCATCGGTGGCGACCGATTTGATGAGGCGATTATTAACTATGTTCGCCGTAATTATGGTGCATTAATTGGTGAAGCTACTGCCGAAAAAATCAAACATTTTATAGGTAGTGCCTACCCTGGTGATGAAGTACTTGAAATTGAAGTACGTGGACGTAACCTTGCTGAAGGTGTACCACGTAGCTTTACTTTAAACTCTAATGAAATTTTAGAGGCATTACAAGAACCATTAAGTGGTATTGTAAGTGCCGTTAAAGTTGCATTAGAGCAGTGTCCTCCTGAGCTTGCTTCTGACATTTCAGAACATGGCATGGTTTTAACCGGTGGAGGTGCTTTATTGCGTAACATCGATAAATTATTATCAGCAGAAACTGGTATTCATGTTGTTGTAGCAGAAGATCCACTAACATGTGTTGCTAGAGGGGGCGGCAGAGCATTAGATATGGTAGACATGCATGGTGGAGATCTCTTTAGTGAAGAGTAATTGTTAATTATCTTCATGTTAATGAAATAATTAGTCAGTAAACAACTCATATTTTCTACCGCCGACATTGTCGGCGGAACCATTTCTTAACATAAGTAGATCTCAAGTATAAAACAGGTAAGTACTGAACAATGAAATTACTTTTTTCTAAACGTTCGCCTCTCAGTGTACAATTATTTACTTCTCTGGCGCTTGCATTGATCCTAATTGTATTAGATATCAATTATCGCCCATTTAAAGAGATTCGCTACTATTTAGATACCATTATTTCGCCCTTATATTATGTTTCAGATGCACCAAAGTCGTCGTTTGATTCGCTTTATGAAATGTCTAAAACGCGAGAAGCCTTAATAGATGAAAATGCAAAATTGCATGAAACCTTATTACAACAAAAAAATGATCTATTATTACTTGACCATTTAAAACATGAAAATGCAAGACTTCGTGAATTGCTAGGCTCTCCTTTAAGGCATGATGAACATAAGATGGCTGCGCAAGTATTACTTACAGATACCAATCCTTATGTTTATCAATTTGTTGTCAATAAAGGCAAACAAGATGGTGTTTATGTTGGGCAGCCTGTTGTAGATGAAAAAGGCATTATTGGACAAATTTATGAAACGGCTCAATCAACCAGCCGTGCAATTTTAGTGTGCGATTATCAACATGCAATACCTGTTCAGGTGCAAAGAAATGATATTGGTATGATCGCTGTGGGTAACGGATGTAGTAATGATTTAATATTAGAATTTATGCCTAATAACGTGGACATAAAAGTAGGTGATGTTTTAGTTACTTCTGGGCTGGATGGACGATTCCCTGAAGGTTATCCTGTTGCGATAGTCAGCTCAGTAAAACTAGATCTTACAGATTCAACGCCTATTATTTCAGCAACACCAACAGCTGATTTAAAACGCTTACGTTATTTATTGTTATTAGGGGAAAATCAAGGAGTGAAACATGAGGGAACGTAATCGAATATTGATTATTTGGATAACGTTATTTATTGGCTTATGTTTGCAAATTATACCGTGGTCACCAGAATATAATATATTTAAACCACATTTGCTGCTCCTTATTTTTGCTTATTGGTTAATTGCACTTCCACATCGAGTTGGGATTGGAACCGCTTTTGTATTTGGAGCATTGATAGATCTATGCACAGGCTCGATTTTGGGAAGCCATGCTTTTATTTATTCATGTATTGCTTATTTACTTGTTTTTAAATTCCAATTGATACGCAATTTAGCTTTGTGGCAACAATCGTTTATTATTTTTGGGGTATCAGTATGTTATAATTTACTGGTATTTTTACTCCAAGTCAGTATCTATCATACTATAACGATATCACCATTAATTTTGCTATCAAGTTGTATTGATGGCTTATTATGGATTGTCATCTATCTATTTTTGCGGCTAATAAGACGAAACTTTGCTATCAATTAAAAAGGAATCTTATGTCTGTTGAATTATTAATGAATATAACACCGTCTGAAACTCGCGTCGCTTATATTGAAGATGGCGTACTACAAGAAATTCATGTTGATCGTGAATCTAGACGAGGTATTGTTGGCAACATCTATAAAGGTAAAGTAATCCGTATATTACCTGGAATGCAGGCGGCTTTTGTGGACATTGGGCTTGAAAAAGCGGCTTTTTTACATGCATCAGATATTATGCCTCATACTGAGTGTGTATCTGATACTGAACAAGAACAATTTCAAGTAAAAGATATCTCTGAACTTGTCCGCCAAGGGCAAGATTTAATGGTACAAGTAGTTAAAGATCCTCTAGGCACTAAAGGCGCTAGGCTGACAACCGATATAACTTTACCATCGCGTTATTTAGTATTAATGCCTGGGCCAAATTCTGCACATGTGGCCACTTCACAACGCATAGAAAGTGAACAAGAGCGCGAAAGGCTAAAAAGTATTGTCGAGCAATATGTCACTAACGAAGGCGGATTTATTGTTAGAACCGCAGCAGAAGGCGCAAATGCCTATGAATTAGAACAAGATGCCAATTTTCTAAAACGACTTTGGGCTAAAATTCAACAGCGTATGGCGCGCCCAGTAAGTAAAAATCTAATATATGGTGAATTAGCATTATCACAACGTGTGTTGCGTGATTTTGTTGGCGCGCCAATTGAACGGATTTTGGTGGATTCAAAGTTAACGTATGATTTATTAATTGAATTCACACAAGAATTTATGCCCGAAGTGACCAGTAAATTATCGCATTATCGTGGTAATATTCCCATTTTCGATCTTTATGATACCGAAAACGAGATCCAAAGAGCATTAGATCGTAAAGTCAAATTGAAATCTGGCGGGTATTTGATTATTGATCAAACTGAAGCTATGACAACCATTGATATCAATACTGGCGCATTTGTAGGTCATCGAAATTTAGAAGAAACGATTTTTAATACCAATATTGAGGCAACAATTGCGATTGCTCGCCAATTGCGTTTACGTAATTTAGGTGGCATTATTATTATTGATTTTATTGATATGCAAGAAGATCTGCATCGTGAACGGGTGTTACAATCACTCCATGATTCTTTATCTAAAGATCGAGCTAGAACTACCGTTAATTTATTTTCGAGTTTAGGTTTAGTCGAAATGACACGCAAGCGAACACGCGAAAGTATCGGGCATATTTTGTGCGAACAGTGCCCTGCTTGCAAAGGACGAGGCATGGTCAAATCAGTAGAAACTATTTGTAACGAAATTTTGCGTGAAATCGTCCGTGTGTATAAAGCGCATCACTCGGAGTATTTTTTAGTTTATGCTTCAGCTGCCGTAGCTAATGCGTTAACTAATGATGAATCACACGCTTTAGCTGAAGTTGAAATCTTTGTGGGTAAACGCGTCGAAGTGAAAGTTGAACCGCTTTATATTCAAGAACAATACGATGTTGTATTAATGTAATCAAAACTATTTTGTAAAAAAGAGTTTCAGAAAACGATACGTTAAGAATAAAAGTGATGAAAGCTAAAAAGCCATTATAATTGGATATCTATAATCAATTATAAACAAGCTCGCATCCACATTTAAAAATTAAGGAATTTATGATACTAAATCAAGTGAGTGAACGATTACTCAATCCAAATAATCTAAACCAACAAGATCTTTTACATCTGCTTGATATGCTTAGCACAAGGCAAATTGATTTTGGTGATTTGTATTTCTTATCGGGTTACTATGAAAGTTGGTTACTTGAAGATGGTATTATAAAAAATGCCTCATTTCACCGCGATCAAGGTGTTGGCGTTAGGGCTATTGCCGGTGAAAAAACGGGGTTTGCATATACAGATCAACTTTCATTAGCACGTTTAGAACAAAGTGTATTAGCAGCAAATTCAATAACTAAATTACAAACACCTATAGTAGTAACTCCGTTTAAGTCTACGCAAACAGTGCCAATATACCCTTCAATCAACCCGATCAATTCGTTTTCTCAAGAGCAGAAAATTGCATTGTTGCAAGAAGTTGACAAATTGGCGCGCTCAATTGACCCAAGCGTTATTGAAGTATCAGCTAGCTTAACGGGTAGTTACGAAGACATTTTAATTGCAGCTACTGATGGTACATTAAGTGCCGATATTCGTCCATTGGTTCGTTTATCGGTTTCAGTTCTGGTTGAAAAAGAGGGTAAACGTGAGCGAGGAAGTAGTGGTGGTGGTGGTCGATTTGGATATGAATATTTTTTAACAATCAACCCTAAAACGTCAGAAAGTTATGTTGATAGTTACACACGAGAAGCAGTACGCCTAGCACTTGTTTCTCTTTCAGCTAAAGCAGCGCCAGCAGGAACAATGCCCGTTGTTTTAGGTGCTGGTTGGCCTGGTGTATTGTTACATGAGGCTGTAGGGCATGGCTTGGAAGGTGACTTTAACCGCAAAAATACCTCGGTTTTTTCAGGAAAAATAGGTGAGCAAGTTACCTCAGAATTGTGTACTATTGTTGATGATGGCACTATCGAAAATCGGCGAGGGTCACTCTCTATTGATGATGAAGGAACGCCTAGCCAAAAAACAGTGCTTATTGAAAATGGCATTTTAAAGGGCTATATGTTCGATAAACTCAATGCAAAATTGATGAATACATATTCAACTGGTAATGGACGTCGTGAAGGGTATGCGTGTTTACCGATGCCAAGAATGACAAATACCTATATGTTAACTGGCAATTCTTCTTTTGACGATATTATTAGCAGTGTTGATTATGGGCTATATGCCCCTAATTTTGCGGGAGGGCAGGTAGATATTACCTCTGGTAAGTTTGTCTTTTCAACCTCAGAAGCCTATTTGATTGAAAAAGGCAAAATAACAACACCAGTAAAAGGCGCAACACTAATTGGTTCAGGTATTGAAACGATGCAACAGGTGGCAATGGTTGGTAATGACCTTGAATTAGATTCTGGTGTTGGCGTTTGTGGTAAAGCAGGACAGAGCATTCCTGTTGGGGTCGGACAACCTACATTAAAAGTGAATAATTTAACCGTTGGTGGTACCATTAGCCAATAAAAACAATATGAGGATGGGATATTAAAATAAATGGAAACAATAATTACACTTTACCAAGCATTTGTTAACATGGATATAGCAACACTTTCAAATCCTAATGTGCTATGGACATTATATGGTATGTTATTTGTTATTATTCTTTTAGAAAATGGCGTATTACCCGCAGCTTTTTTACCTGGTGATAGTTTATTATTTCTAACTGGTGTGTTAATTAGTCAAAATGTATTCCATTTTGGTTTAATCAACCTTATTTTAATTTCTGGCGCAGCATTTGGAACGTGGTTAGGTTATGCACAAGGTTTGTGGCTTGGTAATACTAAGCTTGTACAAGGTTGGATGGCACATATTCCTGAAAAATACCATCATAAATCTGAAGTATTATTCCATAAGTACGGATTACAAGCTCTATTTATTGGACGGTTTATTGCTTTCGTACGTACATTGTTACCGATGATGGCAGGATTGTCAGGGCTACATAGTCGAAAATTCCATATTTATAATTGGATTAGTGCAACATTATGGATTACCTTAATTGTGACATTGGGATATCTATTTGGGTTATCACCTATTTTCAAAACTTATGAAAAACAAATTATGTCGCTATTAATGCTGATCCCAGTGTTTTTATTAGTAATCGGCTTGCTTTTTTCGATCTGGCTAGTATTAAAACGTTGGTTAGCCCAGAAAAATAAATTAAAAAATTCGACCAAAAAATAGTATTAATGAGCAAAGTTAAGAAATATTGAAATTAACCGATAAGCCGGGTTCTGTCGTGGACAATCATTCCTCTAGGCTAATACTCACGTATTAGCTCAAGCAGTCTACCCGGATTCAACGCGGGCCGCGCCAAAGAATCCCTATTTGACCTTGCTCCGAGTGGAGTTTACCATGCCACAACTGTTACCAATTGTGCGGTGTGCTCTTACCACACCCTTTCACCCTTACCTGATCTTATCAATAAGCCATCGGCGGTTTGCTCTCTGTTGCACTTGTCGTAAACTTTTGCTCTCGCAAAAGCCCCCCAGGCGTTACCTGGCACTCTGCCCTATGGAGCCCGGACTTTCCTCCCCTTTGTTTGTCTCCTTTAATAAAGGACTACAACAAAGCAGCGATTGTCTGGTTAATTTCGTTAACCAGTATAACGTAATGTAAAGTTTTGTCCAGTATTGCATGTTTTATAAGTTATTTATCAAGGTAAACATGGCCAATATTTTGGCAAGGATCAAGGGATATCGTCAATAATATTTCCATATGCATTAAATCCATTTCTATTTTAACTAGCCGTTATTAATGATGTTAATGTTATTATAGTTGTTAGTCGCTTCTAGAACGACTAGAACTTAAAGTAGTAGCAATCCCCAATGGCGCTACCTTGAGCACCAAACTGGCGTAAATTCTGATCGACAGCGTTCATCGATTGCCAATGATTTTCACACCAATCTGGCGCAAGCAGGGTTGGTTTTCTAGCATTAGCCGAAATGCGGTGATATAAAATATTGGAGGGTGTTTGCCTAATGATATCGCCAGCAATATCGACATATTGATCTAATGATAAAACGTCAAGACGCCCAGCTCGCCATGCTTTTGCCATAATGCTACCATCCACAATATGCAAAGGGTGTAACTTTAAACCGTCAACACCACTATTTAACACTTGATCTAGAGTTATTAAGTTATCTTGTTTGGTTTCTTTAGGTAACCCAATAATTAAGTGAGTGCACACTTTAATACCAAGTTTACGCGCTTTTTGTACGGTTTGATGATAATCGTTAAAAGTATGCCCACGATTTATATCGTGTAAGGTTTTATCGTGAGCAGTTTGTAAGCCCAACTCTAACCAAACTTCAAAACCTTGTGCTTGATAACTGGCAAGCAAATCAAGCGCTTCACTGGGTACACAATCTGGGCGAGTACCAACACAAAGCCCAACAATATCAGTACTATTTAGCGCTTGCTCGTACATATTTTTTAGTATGGCAACTTCAGCATAAGTGCTAGTATAAGCTTGAAAATAAGCAAGATAGCGCTTGGATTTTTTCATTTGATGAGCTTGTGAAACCAATTGATCAGCAATTGATTTCACTTGAATAGATTCATCAATAATTGAAGCCACATTACAAAAAGTGCATCCGCCCATGCCAATAGTGCCATCACGATTTGGACAGCTAAATCCCCCATGCAAGGTTAGCTTATAGATTTTTTCCCCATATCGGCGCTGAAGATCGGAACCAAAGGTATTAACGACTAGATGAAGTTGCATGATAGACCAGAAATAAAATTTTGTTTATTTTACGAAGTTAGTTGCTTTACTTCAAGCAACGTTATGTTTGAGGATGATAGTTTTAAAATAAAAAATCAAATACTTTAATAACGTAATGATATTAACTAAATAGTTCGACAATTAAAATACTTTTTTAATTTAGATTAAGGCGTAACTTGAATTTTATTAATAGGGTTTGTGGAGAATTTTTTGTTGGTTAAACCAAAGGAAGTTATTGATTTTATTAAAAATAAAAAAATTCAATAAAATCAATGACTTTTCTGACCGATTTTTGCTCTTCTTTTATTAAAATCAGCTATTTTTGCACCTTGCTTATCAACAAGTATATAATACCCCTTTCAAACTTGAGGCAACCTGCATGCAACTAGCATTTTGTATCTATAAATATTTTCCTTTTGGTGGCTTGCAACGTGATTTTTTACAAATAGCTAGGGCTTGTCAAGCTCGTGGCCACCACGTTCGGATCTATGTAATGGCATGGCAAGGTGATAAGCCTGCTGGATTTGATATTATCTTGGTTCCGAAAAAAGGCTTATCTAACCATAATCGTAATCAATCTTATTACCATTGGGTAAAAGCCCATTTGCAAGCGAACCCCGTCGATTGTGTAGTTGGGTTTAATAAAATGCCTGACTTAGATGTCTATTTTGCGGGCGATACCTGTTATGCAGATAAAGTGGCCCATAAAGGCTTTTTATATAAGTTATCAAAACGCTGTAAACACTATTTAGCCTTTGAAGATGCGGTGTTTAATCAACATAGCCAAACTAAAGTGATGCTTTTAACTAAGCAGCAAATCGCTGACTTTGTTAAATATTATCATACTGATCTATCAAGGTTTTATCTGTTACCGCCTGGCATTGCTCAAGATCGCCAATATAATGCTGAGTCGATCGCTAAAGGCAAGCAATTTAGACAAACCAATCAAATTGATGAACACAGTTTTGTGATTGTGCAAATTGGCTCGGATTTTAAACGCAAAGGCGTTGATCGTTCACTAACCGCCATTGCGACTTTACCCTATGAATTAAAGCAAAAAGTCACTTTTTTAGTGGTTGGGCAAGATAAACCCGATGCTTATCAAAAAATGGCTAAACAACTGGGTATTGAGCAGCAAGTCCGATTTTTTGCGGGGCGCAATGACATTGCTGATATTTTATTTTCTGCCAATTTGCTGTTACATCCAGCAAGGCAAGAAGCCGCGGGTATGGTTTTGATTGAAGGATTGGCCGCTGGTGTGCCAGTTATTGTATCAGGCATTTCAGGGTATGCTTATCATATACACGATGCAAATGCTGGCATCATCCTTGCGGAGCCTTTTGTACAAGCAGATCTCAATCAAGCTGTGCAAAATGCCATAACCAATCACGATCAATTACTAACATGGCATAACAATGCGATAGATTATGGCAAAACGGCGGATTTGTATCATTTACCGCAGCGAGCCGCAGATATTATTTTAGGTTGTGATCATTATGAATGAGTTGAAATTAAAATCCCCTTTTGATGCTTTGTGGAAAAATAAAGATCCGTTTACGGAAGTTGAGTTAATATCAGGCAAAGTCTATCGATCGATTAAGCAACGTCAGACGTTGAATTTTGAGCTTGGTGATAAATCGTATTTTATTAAAATTCATCGTGGTACAACCGTTAAAGAGATTGTTAAAAATCTCATTTCGTTACGTTTACCTGTTTTAGATGCTAAGCAAGAGTGGGATGCGATTGAGCGTTTGGAGCAAGTTGGTGTTAATACGATGGATGGGCGAGCATTTGGTCGTAAAGGGCTAAATCCGCTGACTCGTCATTCATTTATTGTGACAAGAGATCTTAACCCGACTGTGAGTTTAGAAGATTTTACCAAGCCATGGTTAACTAACCCTCCTAGCTATCATATAAAGCGTTCTTTAGTTATTTATTTGGCAAAAATGGTGGCTCAAATGCATGCTGCTGGGGTTAATCATCGTGATTGTTATTTGTGTCACTTTTTGCTTGATATTCCGCTTTTTGAAAATCATCAGCAAATAAAATTATCGGTGATTGATTTACACCGTGCTCAAGTTCGTAAAACGGTTCCTGTGCGTTGGCGTGATAAAGATTTAATTGGGCTTTATTTTTCAGCCATGAATATTGGGCTAACCGATCGCGATATTTGGCGTTTTTTGAAAGTGTATTTTAATCAGCCCTTAAAAACAATTTTGCGCAATGAATCAAAGCTAATAGCTAGTACGCATCAAAAAGTTGAACGAATTCGTAAAAGGACAGAAAAGTATCATCTTTAACAATAAGGATACGCTATGTTTATTGAACAAATTGATATTTCCGGATTTAAAGGTATTAGTCAACTATCTTTAAAATTAAATGCTAGTTCTAGCGTACTAATGGGTGAAAATCGTTGGGGGCGGTCAAGTTTAATCAGCGCTTTGCAATTGTTATCACTGGATAACTCGTTTTATCAATTTGTCGATTCTGATTTTTATCATGATCAATACCAATATTATGGCGATAATATTATTATTAAAATCACTTATTGCCAATCGCACTTACATGAATTAAATAATCAAGATTATCAGCCATTACGCTCGGTTTCGTATCAATCACACCAAGATAATCTGCATCGTATCACTTATCAAATTTCTGCTAATAAACATGATAACCAAATTATAACACAACATAAATTGCTCAATGCACAAGGCAACCCTTTTAATATAGAAAACGAAAAATTATTAATTGCAACGTTAATCAAACTAAACCCAGTAATGACACTTAAAAATGCAATTAATCCTGAGCAATTAACTGTTACTAACGAACCATTATCCGAACACTACATTAGCCAACTTTCAAACCAACTAAAAGCCCATTCAGCCGAATTAACCCAAGATGAATTAGCTCGAGGCCTACAAGCCGCACGCTCATTATTAGAGTATTATTTTGTCGATCAAGCACACCGCAATCATTACAAACAAAAAAATGCCAAAAGTACACCAAGAACAGAAGATTGGAATGTTTTGGAACAAATTAATGATGTATTGGATAATCTTGATAATGATTATTTACGAACTGTATTTTTAGGAATTTTCGGCTCTATTATTGATGCTAAAGGGAATTATTCGCTTTCACAAAGTTCAATGCCTATTTTAATTTTAGAAGAGCCTGAAAGTTTGTTACATCCGATCATTTTATCCGTTGCATTTCGCTTACTAAAAAACTTCCCTACACAAAAAATTATCACGTCTAACTCAAGTGATCTGGTATCATTATTTTCATTAAAAAACCTTTATCGTTTAATTCGTCTGCCAGATAAAATTATTGCCAAATACATTGAACCTCATTCATTAAGCGTTAGTGATAGTCGTCGTATTTCGTTTCATATTCTTTATCGCCGATCAAATGCCTTATTTGCACGATGTTGGTTGTTAGTCGAGGGCGAAACCGAAGTATGGTTGTTGCGTGAACTAGCAGAACAAAGTGGTTATCATCTGAGTTCAGAAGGAGTTCAGCTTATTGAGTTTGCTCAGTGTGGTTTAAAACCACTTATAAAATATGCCGATAAAATGGGCATTCATTGGTATGTGATAACCGATGGAGATGTGGCTGGTAAAAAATATGAAGATGCCGTAAAATCGTTATGTGGTGAAGATAAAAATCCTAATGATTACTTAACGGTTTTACCTGCGCGAGACATTGAAAACTTTTTATTTAAACATGGTTTTAGTCATGTCTATAAACTTGCCGCTTACAACACAACACAGCATATCGATCTACCTATACATCAAATTATTCAAAAAGCCATCCATAAAAGCTCAAAGCCAGATCTTGCTATTGCTATTTGTGATGATGCAAAAGCACGGGGAATAACAGCCATCCCACGCTTGCTCACTGACACCTTTGCTAAAATCATTAAAGCATCCAAAAATGGGCTTTAAAATATCTGAAAAGCAATATCAGAAAAGTAAATCTATTCCGCCAACATGCACTGGCGGAATAAAATAAAAATTAAACCTATTTAGTGATTCGTTTATATTTAGCACGTTTAGGCTCTAATGCCTCAGCGCCGAGTGTACGTTTTTTCCATTCTTCGTATTCAGTAAAGTTACCTTCAAAGAATTCAACATGCCCTTCATCCTGATAATCCAAAATGTGAGTCGCAATGCGATCAAGGAACCAACGGTCATGTGAAATCACTAAAGCACAGCCTGGAAACTCTAATAATGCATTTTCCAGCGCGCGTAGCGTTTCGACATCTAAGTCATTGGTCGGTTCGTCAAGTAACAGAACATTACCGCCCACTTGCAATAATTTAGCTAAATGCACGCGTCCACGTTCACCACCAGAAAGCTCACCTACACGTTTTTGCTGATCAACACCTTTAAAGTTAAAACGACCAACATAAGCACGGCTTGGAATTTCAAAATTGCCGATACGCATAATATCTTGACCGTTAGATATTTCATCCCAAACGGTCTTTTTATCATCCATGCTGTCACGGAACTGATCGACAGAGGCAAGCTGTACAGTATCACCTAACGTGATAGTACCCGAATCGGGTTGTTCTTTACCGGATAACATTCTAAATAGCGTAGATTTACCTGCTCCATTTGGCCCGATAATACCAACTATCGCACCTTTTGGAATGCTAAATGAGAGGTTATCAATAAGCACGCGATCACCATATGATTTGGTTAAGTTATTGACTTCAATTACTTTATCACCTAAACGTTGTCCAGGTGGAATAAAGAGTTCGTTTGTTTCGTTACGTTTTTGGTAATCGTTGCTGTTTAGTTCTTCAAAACGAGCTAAACGTGCTTTACTTTTTGCTTGACGCCCTTTTGGATTTTGCCGTACCCACTCAAGCTCTTTTTCAATCGATTTTCGGCGAGCCGATTCCGTTGAGGCTTCTTGTGCTAAACGCTGATCTTTCTGTTCAAGCCAAGATGAGTAGTTACCTTCCCATGGAATGCCCTCACCACGGTCAAGTTCTAAAATCCAACCTGCCACATTATCTAAAAAGTAACGGTCATGAGTAACGGCCACAACAGTACCTTCGTAATCATGTAAAAATCGCTCTAGCCATGCAACCGATTCAGCATCTAAATGGTTGGTTGGCTCGTCAATTAATAGCATATCAGGTTTTTCAAGTAACAACTGACAAATTGCCACTCGACGGCGTTCACCACCAGATAATGTTTCAATTTTGGCATCCCAAGCAGGTAAGCGTAATGCATCGGCTGCCCGCTCTAATTGATTATCAAGGTTATGGGCATCTTGCGCTTGGATAATTGCCTCAAGCTCCGCTTGCTCTTTGGCTAATTTATCAAAATCGGCATCAGGATCAGCATAAGCGGCGTATACCTCATCTAGTCGAGCAAGTGCTTTTTTAGCATCACTAACGGCTTGCTCAACCGCTTCGCGCACGGTTTGCTTAGGATCAAGCTTAGGCTCTTGCGGTAAATAGCCAATCCTAATATCAGGTTGTGGTCGTGCTTCGCCTTCAATTTCAGTATCAACACCCGCCATAATGCGTAATAATGTTGATTTACCTGCCCCATTTAAACCCAGCACCCCAATTTTAGCACCAGGGAAAAAACTTAAAGAAATATCTTTTAAAATATAGCGTTTAGGGGGAACAATCTTCCCTACTCGATTCATGGTATAAACATATTGCGCCATAAAATATCGTCCGTTTAATTGATTAAAAATAGCAAAAAGTATTTGCTATATGACTAATGGCGTATATTGTAACGATTCTTAGGATTGGGTCTAGGGTTATTTACAAGAATGCTCTAATTGCTTATATAATAATGTATCTTAAATACTGATAGAATTAAAAAATGGGTGATTATATTTGTTTAAGCCTAGTAAAACATTTTATTTTTAAATATATTATCAATAAATTGTTAATTAAGAATATATATTAGAAATAGTTTTATATCACATCCCAAAAAGCCGCAATATGTAATAATGTTAATAACACATTGCGGTTATTTTAATATAGGAAAACATCGAGTTGTTTACACTTCATCATTAAAACAATCCGCTAAAAACTCATAAGGCGTTAATTTTGCCTTTTTATATCTACTCATTTACAGTATTTTCGCAAATTACTGTAAACAGTGCGAATAAGTTCTATAATTAACTTACTCGCAATCACCTCTGTAACTTCAAAAAGTTACAGAGTCAAACTATTTATGAACGGATAAAATAAATTTAACTAAGGCTTAACACAAGCAGCTCTATATACCCTATAAGCTGGTTCATTATAATATAAATCTCCATCCCCTGAATCGACCCGAAGAGGGTCTCCCTTATATGTATCAATTGTCCAATACCAATCATAAGGATGCTCAGGTTCCCAGTCATCAAGACCTAAATAGTGATCAGAGTGATTAAACAAAGTTCCCCATTCATTAAATAGCCCGCCAATCCATTTACCATTACCGTCGCGATAGCTTAATTGTCGGCGATAACCATTGATATTTCTTCCGGGAATACCTCCAGTCCAAATATCATTATTATTTGCATTAGTATAATCTGCAACACTCGGCATTCGGTACCCAATTCGGTTACAGTAATCTTTTGCGTCTTGCACAGATGCATTAATACGAGCTCCTTGGGCTATATACCATCTTTCAATTTTAAAGCTATACAAGACGTTACTTTTGGCTCTATCTGAATAAAGCTTAAATGTAGAGGGGCTAAAATTTTTATTAGCGCTACTGTTTACTGGCCCTTTTAGTACTATCTTTAAAGCTACATCTTGTGAGCCTTTTCCCCAACCTGGTGTTCGTGCAGATGATAAAGCTAAACTAACTCCACTCCCTGATTCAGGGAATACTCTAGCGCCATTAGCTGAGATAATCTCTTCAGGCGTTACGTTTGCTAACAATAAATAAAAATAAACATTATTTGTTCCTGTCGACGGAAAATTACGTTGTGGATTGTTTATATCTTGTGGAACAAATCCTTTTCCTTTTACCCAATCCGGACCATCTAAATCTTTATATTCAGTGTTATTACTGGAATCGTTTGATAAATTAGGTTGAGCATAACAAACTGATGGTGCACTTGGTTTAAAATAATATGAATGGGAACTCTGTTTATAAATAGTTTCATTCGGAATACCATAACGTGTCGACAACGTTAAAGATTCTCCTGTAGTAATAAATAATCGATATGGTGCTTTACAAGCATCCAGCTTGTACGATGGATTTTTTTTTACTTTTGCTGTTATATTTTGGTTTGCATCGTACCATTCTAGAGATAACTTTCCATTTGCCAAAATATCGCCATCACCATCGTCATCTCCCCAATAATGATATGGGGCATCCATCAATTTTTGAATATCTATTTGTGGGTAAGTATTATTTCCATCTATTGGTACAAAAGTTTGAATATCACGAATAGATTCTAAATTTCCCGATAGTATGATTGGTTTTTGGCTACTTGATGTATCTTCTTGAGAGGTAATCAATCGACCACCAGATAATTTTATGCTGAGTAAAGGTTCTGATGAATTTATATGGGTTCTACCACCATCAAGGGTTATATAAGGGCGACTTCCATGGATCACATTTGATGTAATCGCAGATAATGCAATAGCTTGAAAGGGCACTATCAAATTTAATAATGTCAATATAATTCCAAACAAACAATGTCTGACAGTCAAGATAGGCATTACTAATGCTTTTTGGATATGCATCTTTGCCATTTTTATTAAAGAAATCGTTTTTGACCATAACGACAAACATGAAGAATTAATTGTAAGATGGGAATAACTAAAATTTAGAGATAAAAGTTCAAAACGGGGCTGTTGTTTTCATTATATCATTACCTTTCCAAAATTTCAAGTTTCTACAGCATAATTTTGCTTTTTTTATAATAAAATTAAATTGTTATTCAATTTAACACTAATCAAATTGATCGCTTTTGGTGGATACTTTAATTTAAAGTATTGTCGATTTCAAAATTCGAAATAATTACGTTATCACAATATAATCAAGTTGATTATAAACGAACATAAAATCACTTTAAAGTAAATGAATAGACTTTTCTGTTAAAATTTGTAAACATCACCCTCTATTCACTTGTTATATCAAAATCAGTTGCAAATCCGCAGACAAGGAAAGATCACTTTTATACAGCCGTAATCAATACCAATATTAATTATCTATTACGGCTTTTTGAAATTATTTTATAAGGCAATTGTGTACCAATTAACAATATATGGCTTTTAAGTTATTACATAGTCTCCCTATAAGTTATAATTGATAAATATATTTTAGATACCAAGACACCATGAGCATTCTCCAACTAGAGGTAATGCTCACCATCAGCAGAAAAGC
>NZ_LZGZ01000069.1:0-1446 GCF_001690515.1 Gilliamella sp. Fer4-1
TGTGCCTGTGTGCCTGTGTGCCTGTGTGCCTGTGTGCCTGTGTGCCTGTACTAACATTATATCATTTTCCTTCCATTTTTTCAAGTTACAGCTTCCTAACAAATTAAATTTAGTTAATAAATTTAATTTGTTAGCTAATTTTATAATACCTAGACTAGGTGAATCGCTTTCATAAATAGAATATATAAGAATCGCTCAATTATAACTAAAAAGCACACAGTTAAAAAATAAAAAAAACTATTTTTTGTAAAGATTTGTAAAGTTCTACTTTTATTTATTCGTTGTTATCATTCAAAAATTAGATTGGCATAGAACTGTATAATAGCTAATCCCTAATTATCAGCCATAATTTGCATGCCATACTGTTGCCCGGTCTGCATAATCGAAAAAATTTGTTTAATTTTTCCTTCACTAATCAAATTACTAATAGCTGGCGTATTGATTAGAATTTCAAACAACGCTTTACGTCCTTGTTCGGTAGGCACTAGTTTTTGGCTTATAACAGCTCTTAAACTGTTAGCTAATTGTGTACGGATAAAATCATGTGAGTTGCTTTCAAATACATCAATCATACGATTTATGCTTTGAATAGCAGAATTTGTATGCAAAGTAGCAAAAACTAAATGACCAGTTTCAGCGACAGTTAATGCTGCTTGAATTGCGTGTTTATTGCGTAATTCACCTAATAATATAATATCAGGATCTTGCCTTAAAATACTATCAATAATGGCATGATCAAAATAAGTAAGTTCTCTTTGCTGAACTAATGAATTTTGACTTTGATAGATAAATTCAATAGGATCCTCTAGTGTAATAATGTGCTTAGACTGGGTCAAATTGATGTGCTGAATTAATGATGCAAGCGTGGTTGATTTACCACTTCCGGTCGAACCAGTAACTAATATTATACCTGTTTCGTACTTTATTAGTTTCTTAAAAACCTCTGGTGCGCCTATCTCAGATAGATCGGGAATATAGTTTTTAATTATTCGAAATACAGCCGAAATGCCTCGTTGTTGATAAAAAATATTGACTCTAAATCGACCTATTCCAGCAGCTTGATAGGCCAAATCGATTTGTCTATTTTGTTGTAATTGTTTTTTTTGCACTTCGTTTAGTAACTTTAATAATTCAATTTCCAAATTTAATGATAACAATTTTTCTTTTGATAAAAGCTGAAGTTGCCCATTAATGCGAATTCGTACAGCTTCGCCACTTGAAAGATGCAAATCTGAAGCATTTTGCGTTACACTAAGCGCTAATATCGAGTTTAACATTACAATTAACCTAATAATTATTAATTGGGAATAAAAATGAATACCATACATGACAATTTATTGGCTATTAGAAATGAAATTGAAACAATTACATCAAAATGCAAACGAGATCCCAATACAATAGAACTTATTGCAGTTAGTAAAACTAAACCAGTACAACAGATCACAG
>NZ_LZGZ01000070.1:0-7428 GCF_001690515.1 Gilliamella sp. Fer4-1
AATTTACTATTTTTTTACTATAGCCAATATCTTTAATAAACAACGTTTTTTGAGCTTTAAATTATTTTTAATAAAAAAAAACGTGATCTGCGTCAAATTTTGAGTATACTATGCCTCTCATAAAACCCTAGTTTTTTTGAGGATGTTAGTTTGAGTACCAATAAACTTGTGGATTCATATTCTCCCGCACAAATGACCCAAATTGCTGAAGACCTTGGCAATTATAAAGTAAACAAACACCCATGTAGTACGATTTTATCCGCAATGCTTGCTGGTGTTTATATCTCTATCGCTTTTGTATTTTATATTACCGTAACAACTGGAACAGCAACCGTTGCTTTTGGTTTGGCAAAATTAGTCGGCGGTATTTGTTTCTCTTTAGGTCTTATGCTTGTTGTTTGTTGTGGTTCTGACTTATTTACTTCAACAGTATTGACCATTTTACCTAAAATGACCCATAAAATTGGCTGGACTAAAATGATTCGTAATTGGATTTTAGTCTATATCGGTAACTTTATTGGTGCTATACTGTTTGTCACAGTTATTTGGTTTTCTGGCCAGTATATGGTAGCCAATGGTTTGTGGGGACTAAATATTTTACAAACCGCTGATCATAAATTACATCACACCTTTATTGAGGCTGTATGTCTTGGCTTTCTAGCTAATCTAATGGTCTGTTTAGCCGCCTGGTTGAGTTATGCTGGTCGTAGTTTACTTGATAAAATGCTAATTATGGTTTTACCTGTTGCGATGTTTGTCGCCAGCGGTTTTGAGCATAGTATTGCAAATATGTTTATGATTCCTATGGGCATTGTCATTAACAATTTTGCATCCCCTGAGTTTTGGCAAGCTACTGGTGTGTCGGCAGATACATTTAAAGAGTTAACTGTATCGCATTTTGTATTTAAAAATTTAATTCCTGTAACAATTGGGAATATTTTAGGTGGTTTAGCTGTTGCACTACCTTATTGGGCTTTATATTTACGTAAGCCACATTGATTTTATGATATTTATCCTCATATATAAAAGGATGAATAGATATTTTTGTAAACCTGAGGTGAAAAACTATGAGTAATTTAAACGAAGTACAAGCTGTTGCTTGGAAAGGATTTAAAGATGGTGATTGGCAAAATAATGTTAATGTCCGCGATTTTATTCAAAAGAACTACACGCCATACGAGGGTGATGAGTCTTTCTTAGCTGGCGCGACAGAAGCTACAACTAAGTTATGGGCTAAAGTAATGGAAGGCATCAAAGTTGAAAATGCTACCCATGCCCCTGTGGATTTTGATACAAGTGTTATTTCGACAATTACTGCTCATGATGCAGGTTATATTGAAAAAGATTTAGAAAAAATTGTTGGCTTACAAACTGAAAAACCATTAAAACGTGCAATTATTCCGTTTGGTGGTATCAAAATGATCGAGAATTCTTGCAAAGCTTATAACAGAACGCTTGATCCTTTAGTCAAAAAAATCTTTACTGAATATCGTAAAACTCATAACCAAGGTGTTTTCGATATCTATACTCCAGATATTCTTCGTTGTCGTAAATCAGGTGTTATTACTGGCCTTCCTGATGCTTATGGTCGTGGTCGTATTATTGGTGACTACCGTCGTGTTGCGCTTTACGGTATCGACTACTTAATGCAAGATAAATTTGCACAATTTAATTCACTTCAAGCTGATTTCGAAAACGGTGTTGATCTCCCAATGATTATGCAACGTCGTGAAGAAATTGCTGAACAGCATCGTGCACTTGGCCAAATTAAAGAAATGGCAGCCAAATACGGCTTCGATATTTCTGCTCCAGCAAAAACTGCACAAGAAGCAGTTCAATGGACATACTTTGGTTATTTAGCTGCGGTTAAATCACAAAATGGTGCGGCAATGTCATTAGGTCGTACTTCGACTTTCTTTGATATTTACTTCCAACGTGATCTTGCTGCTGGTTTAATTACTGAAAAAGATGCGCAAGAAATTGTTGACCATTTTGTTATGAAGCTACGTATGGTTCGTTTTTTACGTACGCCTGAATATGATGAATTATTCTCAGGCGATCCAATTTGGGCAACTGAATCTATCGCTGGTATGGGGGTTGATGGTCGTACTTTAGTAACTAAGACTTCTTTCCGTTTCTTAAACACTTTATACACAATGGGTCCATCGCCTGAACCTAACATGACAATCCTTTGGTCTGAACAATTACCAAGTGGATTCAAAGAGTTTGCATCAAAAGTATCAATTGACACATCATCATTACAATATGAAAACGATGACTTGATGCGTCCTGACTTTAATAACGATGACTACGCGATTGCATGTTGTGTAAGCCCAATGATCGTTGGTAAACAAATGCAATTCTTTGGTGCGCGTGCAAACCTTGCTAAAACACTTCTATACGCAATCAACGGCGGTGTGGATGAAAAATTAAAAATGCAAGTCGGTCCTAAAGAAGATCCAATTATGGATGAATATTTAGATTTCGATACAGTATTTGCTCGTTTAGACCACTTTATGGATTGGTTAGCAAAACAATACGTAACAGCATTAAATGCAATTCACTATATGCACGATAAATACAGCTACGAAGCATCATTAATGGCATTACATGATCGTGATGTTATTCGTACTATGGCATGTGGTATTGCGGGTCTTTCTGTTGCTGCTGACTCACTTTCTGCGATTAAATACGCTAAAGTAAAAACAGTTCGTGATGAAGATGGTTTAGCGACTGACTTCGAAATTGAAGGTGAATACCCACAATTTGGTAACAATGACCCACGAGTTGATGACATTGCTGTTGATTTAGTTGAACGTTTTATGAAGAAAATTCAAAAACTTAAAACTTATCGTAATGCAATTCCAACACAATCTGTACTTACAATTACATCAAACGTTGTATATGGTAAGAAAACAGGTAACACACCAGATGGACGTCGTGCAGGAGCGCCGTTTGGACCAGGTGCTAACCCAATGCACGGACGTGACCAAAAAGGTGCTGTGGCTTCATTAACTTCTGTTGCTAAACTACCATTTGCTTACGCTAAAGACGGTATTTCTTATACTTTCTCTATCGTTCCAAATGCATTAGGTAAAGATGATGAAGTACGTAAACGCAACCTTGCTGGCTTAATGGATGGTTACTTCCACCATGAAGCAACAATTGAAGGTGGACAACATTTAAATGTTAACGTATTAAACCGTGAAACATTATTAGATGCGATGGAAAACCCTGAAAAATATCCACAATTAACAATTCGTGTTTCTGGGTATGCAGTACGTTTCAATTCATTAACTAAAGAACAACAAAAAGACGTAATTAGCCGTACATTTACGCAATCTATGTAAGTGCGACAAGCAGCACTAAATACTTGATTTTTATGAAGTTTTTGTAAAAATCAAGTAAGATAAAAGGCGGAAATGAAATACTTTCCCCTTTTATCGGTAGATAAGCGCGAAGATGAAATATTCTTTCCTTATTTACAAGCTTGTAAACTCCTCGAGGGAGCCTTCATACTCCCGAAAGGGAGATAATACAGAAAGCGTTATAGAGATAACCTTTCAACCCGTATACAAGAGGGGACGTATTCTTGTAAGCCCTTTGTAAGGTATAAACCTTACCAGTCCAGAGTTGAACTATATACAACTACATGATGAGCCGAAGATATAGCTGACATCAAAACTTCGCCATGAAGTAAACTGGAGCCTTTTGAGAGTCCTACACTCTCCAGTCATAGTTGGACTATACACAACTACAAGGCGAGCAATAAAACGATTGCCGACGTCTCTTTTTAACTAATAAGATACGACTTAATGTCCAGGGTTTATTCAAAACCACAGGGTAAAACATTAAGAAAGTAATTACAATATAGACAAAGTGATTAGTCGCAACATTAATCAACACAATATTGAAGTTAAGCGTAATACTAACTTTAAGGTTGATAATGAAGGGGCAATGGAAAATCATGTCTACAATATATTATTGGTAAAATATCAGGTGTAAGAGCCTACTTATTTCACTCGAGCAGTTATATAAGCAGTGCGTAAGCTGTTATTATCATTGTTGAATCAATCGTACTTATAGGAAACAAGCATGATGAATAGACAACCTGTTATATGACTAACAGTAACCTAGGGATAGTGCGAGACGGGTAACGGTCTGGTGCGGAGCTTCCCGACAATGTACCCCCTTGAGGAATAGCAAGGTTAATGTTTATCGTGAGGTAACGTTAAGTAATGACAAGTAGCATGTCATGAGGGGCTAGGCTAAATAGAAAGATGAACGTAAGTGAATTGTTGATAAACGCCGTGAATTGCAAAGAGCTTAAGCTACTGACAAGCTCTAACCAAAATGGTACATAGTGGGTTATCCTTCTTTACATTGGGGATACGTCATCATAAACACTATCGGCGAACAGACAACATCTTAACTATTTGTGTGATAATAATGGAACTTGGTAAGCCTGTATTTCCGCCTTAGGGCAGGTAAAGCGCAAGCGATACTGTTGGGAGTGCAGGTAAAGGAGGTTAGAGAAAGCGAATGATTGGCTGTAATGGCTGATATAGGGTATGAAATATGACCTAACTCGAAAGGGTGCAGACTTCTAACTGGTCTTTCATCGTAAGATGTTGGCTAATCCTTTTGTGGTCATTTCTTCGGGAATGATTGGGTGAGGAAAGGAAACAGGCAAGTGAAAACAAGCCCATTTCCCTACTCTAACAATTCACCATGTGACAGAGAAGTAGAATTTTATTTGGTCATTTGAATAATTCTTCTTCCCGTTCATGAACGAAGAAATTATTCACACCAAACCAAGTAGATTTCTGCTTATTTCTGTTACTACAGGAGTAAGTATGAAAGAGTACACTAAGGTTAACAAAAAAGTTAAAAGTAGTCCAGCTCCAGCGACTCCTGACATGAATGAGCTATGGCACAATATAGATTGGGTCAAAGCAACAAAACATGTTAAGGGATTGCAGGTACGGATTGCGAAGGCAACAATTGAAGGTGACTACCGTAAGGTTAAACGCTTACAAAGGTTACTAACACGCTCAACGTACGCCAAACAATTGGCAGTACGAAGGGTGACGGAAAACAGAGGTAAAAGAACGGCAGGCGTTGACAAAGTAACATGGTCAACACCAAAGAGTAAATGGGAAGCGATTGCAACGCTGACAAGTAAAGGATATAGACCGAAGCCATTAAAGCGGGTTTATATTCCGAAATCGGATGGAAAGAAGCGCCCATTAGGCATTCCGACCATGAAAGATAGAGCAATGCAAGCGCTATACTTATTTGCTTTACAGCCTGTTGCTGAAACTACAGCAGATAAAAACTCGTATGGATTTCGCATCAATCGCTCAACGGCGGACGCGATAAGCCACGTGCATAAGATATTCTCACGCAAAGGGAGTCAAATGAGACAAACGGCGCAATGGGTATTGGGTGCCGATATACAGGGTTGTTTTGACCATATAAGCCATGATTGGTTAATAGCGAATATACCGATGAATAAGCGGATATTAGCAAAATGGTTAAAATCGGGCGTAGTGGACATGGGGCAGGTCAAGCGGACGGAGGAAGGTACACCACAAGGGGGTATTATTTCACCGACTTTGGCGAATATGGCACTGGATGGCATGGACGGACTATTAACGAAACACTTCGGTGTAATAGGAAATAGACAACGGCGAGCCAATAAGGTGTATATGGTTCGATATGCGGATGATTTTATTATATCTGGAAGTTCGAAAGAATTACTGGAAAATGAAGTTATACCAGTAATGCGTGAATTTTTGAAAGAGAGAGGACTAACCTTATCTGAAAGAAAGACGCGCATTGTTAATATCGAGCAAGGATTTGATTTCTTAGGGTGGACAGTAAAATCATTTAAAGGCAAATTGTTGATAAAACCGAGTAAAAAGAATGTGAAAGCATTTTATCGCAAGGTAAAAGAGACAATAAGCGCAATGAAGATGGTTAAGCAAGACATACTGATAGCAAAATTAAATCCAATGTTAAGGGGATGGGCTAACTATCACCGTAGCATTGTCGCTAAAGAAGCGTACAGTAAAGTAGACCATTTAGTCTGGCGAGCGATTTGGCGATGGTGTTGTCGAAGACACAGTAACAGACGGAAACGATTTGTAAAAGAGAAATATTTTACAAGGATACAAAGCAGGGACTGGATATTTGGTACACATACAACGAATCGGCACGGCGAAAAGATATGGATGGAATTACTGCTGTGCAGTAAAACAGAAATTAAACGTCATGTAAAGGTGAAATCGGAATACAATCCGTTTCTACCTGAATGGGAATTATACGGCGAAACGCTATACCAAAAACGGATGTACGAAGATTATTCGCACAGAAGTCAATGGCAAAGGCTGTATAAAGAACAAAAAGGGCGTTGTGGATTATGTCAGTTACCTATCACAAAAGAGACAGGTTGGCATGACCATCATATTATATACCGTGTACATGGGGGAGATAATAAGCTGGAAAACAGAATATTATTACACCCTGTATGTCATACTAAAGTTCATGCGCTAAAGTTAGACGTATTGAAACCGACTTAGCAATAAGTTAATAGAAAGGCTTGAGCTGTATGCGGAGAAATTCGCTCGTACAGTTCTTAGGGGGCGGCGACACAGTAATGTGTCGTTGCTACCCGACGTGCGACAAGGGCGCACTTATGACACCTAACTTATTGATTTTATTCAATAAAGTTAGGTGGGCTATTAAAGTGAATAACTTTAATTAGCTACCCTTCACAATATCTGAGTAGGACGTTACACATGTCCGAAAGGATATTGTGTAACCTATATTCGGTAAAGAATAATTTTTTAGTCTGTGAGAGACAAATCTCATATATTTAAAGAACTAATTCTTTGGACAATTCAATTAATCATATCTGATATTCTGGAATTTCCAAGGTATTCAATAAGAAATTATTGAGTTGACCAAGGAAACGAAAGAACCCATCAGCATATAGTTTAAGCTAGAATTGACCTATTGTGAAGTTAAATAAGTGCACAAGCTGTTATTATCATTGTTGGCATATTTTATAGGCACTATGTTATATAAAATATGAGTCAACCTGTTATATGACTAACAGTAGCCTAGGGATAGTGCGAGACTGGCAACGGTCTGGTGCGGAGCTTCCTGACAATGTACCCCCTTGAGGAATAGCAAGGTTAATGTTTATCGTGAGGTAACGTTAAGTAATGACAAGTAGCATGTCATGAGGGGCTAGGCTAAATAGAAAGATGAACGTAAGTGAATTGTTGATAAACGCCGTGAATTGCAAAGAGCTTAAGCTACTGACAAGCTCTGGTATGTCCACACTTTTTAGTACCAAAAAGATAAAGTCATAGATTCATTTTATATTCAATGGGTGACTGGTAATTTAAAGACGAATGA
>NZ_LZGZ01000071.1:0-18718 GCF_001690515.1 Gilliamella sp. Fer4-1
CTCACTTTAGGAGCCCTTTTCACTTAATTGGAATAAAAAAATTATCGACGATCGGCAAAGATTCTCAATAACATAATAAATAAATTAATAAAATCGAGATAAAGCTTTAATGCTCCTAAAATAACAAATCGTCTAAACATATTAGGGTCATCTTGTGATAATTGATCACCTAACTCTTTAAGTTTTTGTGTATCATAAGCCGTTAACCCAGCAAAAACAAATACACCTATATAAGTAATTGCCCACATTAATGGCTGACTATGCATAAAAATATTTACTATTGAAGCAATGACAATACCAATTAACCCCATAAACAAGAAACGTCCAAATCCCGATAAATCTCGTTTCGTGGTATAACCGTAAAAAGCCAAAGCAGCAAACATACCAGCTGTAATAAAAAATACGCTTGCTATCGAAGATGAAGTATAAACAATAAAGTAAATTGAGAACGTACAACCATTTAAAACTGAATAAAGCATAAATAACGTTGTCGCAACAGCCCCAGAAAGTCGATTAATTAAGCCAGAAATGACAAAAACTAATCCAATCTCAGCAATCAGCAATACCCACATGCCTCGGTATAATAAGTTCAAAAGCTCAACATTACTAGATGCATACCAAGCCACCAAAGCTGTTAATAACAATCCAACTGTCATCCAGCCATAAACATGGCTCATGTATGTTTGAATACGACTACCTGTTTGTTCAATGATTGAACCATTAGGCGAATAATTTTTCATTAATAACCTCTCATTAAAAAGAATGATATAACTTTGTATCATTATAACCTAAATTATATCTAAAGCCATTTTTTCAATGCCTCTTTATCTGTTTTTTTAGCATCTACCCACTTTTGCCCGTTAGGTGTTTTTTCTTTCTTCCAAAAAGGCGCTTCGCTCTTTAATATATCTATAATAAACTCTGTGGCAGCAAATGCATCTGAGCGATGTGCACTACTCGCGCCCACAAAAACAATTTGCTCATTGGCATTAATTTCACCTACCCGATGAATTATTGCTATTCGGCTTAATTGCCAACGTTCTCTTGCTTGAGCTGCGATATTAGCTAGCACCCTTTCTGTCATACCTGCATAATGTTCTAAAAATAGGCTTATCGTTTGCTTTTCAAGACTACGAACTTTGCCCATAAAAGTGACAATAGCTCCATCTTGCGGTAATTGAGAAAGCCAATCATTAAGCTGATTAACATCAATAGGGTCGTTATTAACTTTGATAAGATCCATAATGCTATCCTCCTGTTACAGGTGGAAAGAATGCAATTTCATCGTTTTCTTGAATAATATAATCAAGATCAACCAAAGTTTGATTTACTGCACATAAAACAGCACTTTCCGTAAAAGCCAATAGCCACCGTTCACCGCGTTGACTTAACTGCTCAATAAGATGAGAAACTGAAAGTTCATTAGCATCTAACATAACACACGTAGTTCCCACTAATTCTCTAATTTGTGCAAAAAAAATAACTTTATTCATCTTATCTCTACTAACTTTTTAGGCTATAAAATCACCCGACTTACCACCACTTTTGGTCAGTAAACGCACCTGAGAAATCACTATATCTTTTTGTACAGCTTTACACATGTCATAAATAGTCAAAGCAGCGACAGAGGCAGCAACCATTGCTTCCATTTCGACACCAGTTTGCCCGTTTAATCGACAAAAAGATTGAATCTTAACACAATTGTTTATTCGATCTGGCTCGATTTTAATTTCAATTTTACTCAAAAAAAGCGGATGGCAAAGCGGGATAAGCTCCCATGTTTTTTTAGCCGCTTGAATACCAGCAATTCTTGCCGTTGCAAAAACATCTCCTTTATGATGTTTACCATCAATAATCATATTCAGTGTTTCAGTTTTCATTAAAACCAATGACTCAGCGCTTGCTTCTCGCATTGTTATCTGCTTATCTGAAACATCAACCATATGAGCATCACCACGTTGATTAATATGCGAAAATGATTTGAGCATTATTTGACCCTTTACAATTTATTCTCATTAACTATAGCCAAGATAGCAAATTTTACTAATAGTTACCACTATTGCATATTAGTTTACCAACTAATATATATCGGTGAACAAACAAATTTTTCTGTAATAATAAATTGCCTTTGATAGCTTTTGCGGGTTAAGTAAAAACTGCGTACAATATAGCTTTATATTAATTGTAATATTTGTGATTTTGATGCTTATTGCTCATATAGCCTTGCCTGTACCACTTTACCAACTGTTTGATTACCAATTGGCGAAACCTGCTCAGATTGGAATGCGGGTGAAAGTACCTTTTGGCAAACGTAATATAATAGGAATTATTGTTAGTATTGATGAAAAAACTGAGTTTGATATTAAAAACTTAAAATCAATTACAGCAATTATTGATACAGAGCCTGTTTTCACCCCTTCTATCTGGCAATTATTAGAGTGGGCGGCTAGTTATTACCATTATCCTATTGGTGAAGTTTTATTTCATGCTATGCCTATTTTACTCAGACAAGGGCACCAAGCGGTCAAAGATGAGGCAAAACGATGGCAATTAACAGCATTGGGAAAGCATATAGATCTGCAATCGCTATCTCGTGCTCCAAAACAAAAGTTATTATTATCTTCATTTAGAAATAATACTATACCTGACACGAATGTAAGTAGTGCCACGTATAACGAATTACAAAAGAAACAACTTATAGAACAAGTCACCTATCTGCCTAGTAATATTCAATGGCAAACAAATTTTTCAACTAATGCTAGCTCTATTCAACTAAATAAAGAACAGACCCATGCTATAAATGCAGTGAATGAGGAAAATAACCAATTTAAGGTATTTTTGCTAGAAGGAGTGACTGGATCAGGTAAGACAGAAGTGTATCTAAATGTACTATCGACTATCTTAGCAGCAGGGAAACAAGCGTTAGTATTAGTTCCTGAAATTGGCTTAACACCACAAACAATAAAACGTTTTCAACAACGCTTTAATGCACCTATTGATATTTTACACTCAGGATTAACAGATAAGCAAAGGCTTAACGTTTGGTTAAGAAGCAAACATGGAGAAAATGCTATTGTTGTTGGTACTCGTTCATCGCTTTTTACCCCATTTAAAAACCTAGGAATGATTATTATTGATGAAGAACATGATAATTCCTATAAACAGCAAGAAGGCTGGCGTTATCATGCGCGAGATTTAGCAATTATTCGAGCTAAATTTAATAATATTCCAATTATTTTAGGTTCAGCAACCCCATCTCTTGAAACACTTAATAATGCGCAAAACAAAAAATACCATTTATTGCCATTAACGGAAAGAGCAGGTAATGCAACACTAGCTAAACAATCGATTTTGGATATACGTGGGTTAGTGCTTACTTCTGGCTTATCTCAACCTTTAATTGAACAAATAAAAAAACATTTGTCTAACAATAATCAGGTAATGTTATTTTTAAATCGTCGAGGATTTTCACCACTATTGATATGCCATGATTGCGGTTGGATTGCCGAATGCCCCCGTTGTGATAGGCCTTACACATTTCATCAAAAACAAAAAAAACTAATTTGCCACTATTGCGATACGCCAAGAACAGTGCCGAAACAGTGTCCAAAATGTGGCTCTACACATTTAATGCCAATTGGGTTTGGAACGGAACAACTTGAACAACAACTTGAAGTGCTTTTTCCTTACATCAAGATCAGCCGTATTGATCGCGATACAGTTAGTAAAAAAGGTTCATTAGATACCTATCTACAAACGATCCAACAAGGTGGTGCACATATTTTAGTTGGTACACAAATTTTGGCTAAAGGGCATCATTTTCCTGATGTTACTTTAGTTGGAATTATTGATGTCGACGGTGCTTTATTTTCAAGCGATTTTCGTGCAACTGAACGATTTGCTCAAATTTATACTCAAGTATCAGGAAGAGCTGGTCGCGAAGCAAAAGCGGGGGAAGTTATTTTACAAACTCATCATCCAGATCACCCCTTGTTGAACATTTTACTAACGAAAGGCTATCAACAATTTGCTAAACTAACACTGCAAGAGCGACAACAAACACAATTACCGCCATTTAGTTACCAAGCATTAATTCGTGCTGCAGATCGGAATAACCATTATGCTCCTGCATTTTTACAGCATATTCATGATTGGTTAAAAGTACATTATGGGCCTGCTTTATGGCAACTTGGACCAATGCCAGCTAGCCAACCTAAGAAAGCAGGTTACCATCGTTGGCAATTACTCCTTCAGCATACAAATAGACAACAATTACAACAAATATTAGATCAATTATTAATAACAATCGCTAAATGGAATGAAACATCAAAATTGAGATGGAGTATTGATGTAGATCCTATCGATAATTAGCGTAATATTATTTCCACCAATACCAATTGGTGGAAATAATAAATTATAATGTTATTTTACCAGCATTTTTGTCCAGTGTTGCCTGTCCGATACCTGAAACTTCTTTTAACTGCTCAACTGAAACAAAAGGCCCAAATTTTTCTCGATATTCTATAATCTTCTGAGCTTTATTCGGGCCAATTCCACTCAACACTTTTGATAGCTCTTCTGCTGTTGCAGTATTTATATTTACTTGAACAATTTGTTTTTGTTCCTGTTTTATTGGCTCTGGTGTTGTAGAAGCCGAATCGGCAAAACTTGTGTTTGAAAAAATAAAGCTTGATAACATAATACATAATAATGGAAATACTTTCATTTGATTAACCTCTTAAAATAGTTACGCAAATAAATTTGCTTTACAACTATCTCACTTAATCAAATGAAAAAATTTCATGAATAATAAAAATGAGAAAAGCCACCTAGGTGACTTTCCATTTTTGCTATTATTTCTACTATTTTGGAGGTTAAATCACAAATTTGCATCAGGCATAATTTCTATCTTAGCCTTAGAACGTATATCTGTGGCAAGATAATAATGCATATCATTAAGTAATATAGGTAATAGTTCTGAAGAAATATCTTTGTATTCTTTTGGTGTATCTACCTTAGTTAGCGCAACAATATACGCTGTTTTATCATCCAAAAGTTCCGCACCATAAACAGGTTTTCCTGATGCTAAAGGGTGTAAATTAAAAACCATATTAACAACGTTTTGATCAATTTCGGTTGAATTTCGATTCAACGTATATTTTTTTGCAAACTGTATGTTTTTAGCACTTCCTTTTTCATTTAGTTGAACCAATGCATTATCAATATTTGATTTAAATTGTTTTTTAGCCATTTCTGCAAAAAGCTTTTTATGGATTTCATCTTTAACTTCATCAAAAGGGGCAATGCCTTCAGGGCGATAATCAACGGTTTGTACAACAAAATCATACTTTCCATAATTTCTATCTGCTGTTATTAAATCAGAAATTTTATTAGTTGCTTTCTCATCAACAATCATTTCGTCACTAAAAATGACATCTCTCACTTCAGGATGAGAAGCAATCGAAAACTTATCATTGAAAGTGATCCAATCCGAAGTTCTTACTTCAAGACCAACTTTTTCAGCAAGTTCTTCAATGTTCTTAGGAGATTTTTTCAAAGCAGCATTAATCATTTTTTCTTGCTTTTCTAAAGCTTGTTGTATTTTTTGCTTAGTTAACTTTGAATCAATTTGATATTTTGCATAATCATAATCCATAAATTTTTTAGGTTGCATACCATCCAATTTTACTATCACATACCCATCATCCACAGCGATTGGCAAGGAAGTTTTACCTACTTTATTCAACTTAGCATCTTTAAGAAATTTAGGTAAAGAATCATCATCAGCAAACCAGCCCAAAAAACTCTTTTCACCATATGGAGAGGTATGATTATATTGTTGGTTCGTTTTAACCATCTTTTCGAAATCAGCTCCAGAAGAAAGTTCTTTAGCAATTTTATTAGCTTGTTCTTTATCGGTTACAAAAATTATACTGTAAGCTTTCTTTGCTGGATATGAATAATTTTTAATGTTTTTATCATATTCATTTCTTAAATCACTTTCAGTAACAACAATTGTTTTTCTTATTAAGTCTTCAGAAGCCACGATATATTTAACTTTTACTCGTTCACTTTTAAAAAACTCTTTGGGATGTTCATCATAATATTTTTGTTCATCATCTAACGTAACATTTAATTCATCAATACCACCTATAGAAGTATCAACTAAAGTAGCGTATACACTTCTAGTTTGATTTTTAAGTGAGTCTATTTCGGAGTCATTTGGCAAAACAAAGCCACTATTTACTATAGCATCAACAGTTTGTTGTTGTTGTAATACGGTTCTTATAATTTCGGCATAACTATCTGGAGTGAAATGATTTTCAGCAAGAAGATTTAAATAAGTTTGATTATCAAATTTACCATTTTTGAAAAAGTCTCTTTGTTTCTTAATAAACTTTTTAATCTGATCATTACTAATAGCTACACCAATACTTTGCGAAAACTTATAAGCTAAATAATTATCAATTTGATGAGATAATACATTACGGCGTAGCTGTTTAATAAAAGAACTATCACCGCCAGCATTTGCTGTTACAGCCCTTGCTTGTGCTTCAAATTCGGCTCTACTAATGCCCTCACCATCAACTTTTGCAATGTACAGCTGCTGATCTCGTGGGCTATTACCGCCGCCAAAGCCCAAAAATCCGACGCCTGTGAAAATAAAACATACAATAATTATTGCAAAAATAATCTTAACAAAAATATTATTTGCTGCTGTTCGGATTGTTTCCATCATTTCTTGCGATTCTCCATATACCTAATGTTGAATTTCGAAAGTATAGCATATTTAACCAAATTGGCTATTGCCAGAATGTTAAGCCTCAAAAAAAAGATCAACATAAGTTGATCTTTTTTGAAATTATAAGATAGATTAATTTAATCTAACAGAATTCCCAACATTATTTTTTACTTTCTTTATAGCTTTTTTCGCTGGTTGCTTCAATGTGACTTTTTTATCTATTGACTCTATACCTAATGGATTATTTTTTAGCGCAATTGTGAGCACTTCATCAATCCACTTTACTGGGTGTATATCAATTTCAGATTTCACATTATCAGGGATTTCTTCCAAATCTTTAACATTATCCATTGGAATCAATACCGTTTTAATCCCGCCTCGGTGAGCAGCTAATAACTTCTCTTTTAGTCCCCCAATAGGTAATACCTCTCCACGTAATGTTATTTCACCCGTCATCGCAACATCAGAACGAACAGGATTACCGGTTAATGTGGAAATAAGTGAAGTACACATTGCAATACCTGCACTTGGTCCGTCTTTTGGCGTTGCGCCATCAGGCACATGCACATGGATATCGCGTTTTTCATAAAAATCATTATTAATACCCAATTTTTCTGCACGAGATCGAACAACTGTCAATGCCGTTTGAATTGACTCTTGCATTACATCGCCTAATGAACCTGTATAAGTTAATTTCCCTTTACCAATTACACTTACTGATTCAATAGTAAGTAAGTCCCCACCTACTTCTGTCCATGCAAGACCAATAACTTGACCGATACGGTTTTCATTATCCGTTTTACCATAATCAAAACGCTGTATCCCCAAGAAATCTTTTAAGTTATCCTGTGTCACAGTTACTTTCTTCAATTTGCTGTCTAACGCCAATTTTTTAACAACTTTACGGCAAATTTTTGCAATCTCTCTTTCTAAGCCTCGAACGCCTGCTTCGCGCGTATAGTAACGAATGATTCCAATAATGGCTGAGTCATCAATACTAATTTCTCTTGATTTTAAACCATTGTTTTCTACCTGCTTAGCGATCAAATGTTGCTTAGCAATATTCAGCTTCTCGTCCTCCGTATAACCAGAAAGGCGAATAACTTCCATTCTATCCAATAATGGCGCTGGAATATTCATAGAATTAGCAGTTGCAACAAACATTACATCGGATAAATCGTAATCAACTTCCAAATAATGGTCACTAAATGCATTATTTTGTTCTGGATCAAGTACTTCTAATAATGCTGATGCAGGATCACCACGCATATCAGTTGCCATCTTATCAATTTCATCTAGTAAAAATAATGGATTTTTAACCCCCACTTTTGCCATACGTTGAATCAATTTACCTGGCATCGAACCAATGTAAGTGCGTCTATGCCCTCGAATCTCAGCCTCATCGCGCACGCCACCTAATGCCATACGAATATACTGACGTCCTGTTGCTTTAGCTATCGATTGACCCAGTGATGTTTTACCTACTCCTGGGGGACCAACCAAACATAAAATAGGTCCTTTCACTTTATTAACGCGACTTTGAACTGCTAAATATTCTAAAATTCTATCTTTTACACGTTCAAGCCCATAATGATCTCTATCTAAAACTTTTTGTGCCCCTTCAATATCTTTTCTAACTTTACTACACTTATACCAAGGAACTTGAATCATCCAATCAATATAACCTCGAACAACCGTTGCTTCTGCGGACATTGCTGGCATCATTTTTAACTTATTAAGTTCAGCTAATGCTTTATCCTCAGCCTCTTTTGGCATTTTAGCTTTAGTGATTTTTTCTTTTAGCTCTTCGTATTCATCAGTCTTATTATCTATATCACCTAATTCTTTATGGATAGCTTTAATTTGCTCATTGAGATAATACTCTTTTTGAGCTTTTTCCATTTGCTGTTTAACACGTTGCCGTATATTTTTTTCAACTTGTAATAATTCAATTTCTGATTCCATTAATGAAATAAGCAATTCAAAACGCTTAGCAAGGTTAACTGTTACTAAAATCTCTTGTTTTTGATTAACTTTTAAAAATAGAGTAGCAGCAATAGAATCAGCTAAATGAGATGGCTCTTTAAGTAAACGAATAGAATCAACCACTTCCTGAGCTATTTTTTTATTAAACTTTGAGTACTCATCAAAATTAGATAAAGTTAAGCGAATCATAGCCTCACTTATATCTGAAGCCATTTTTGTTTCACTTAATGGTTTAACCTCGGCAATAAAAAATTCATTGTCATCATGCTCAACTAAATCAAGCATTTTTGCCCGCTCAATACCTTCAACAAGAACCTTCACTGTTCCATCTGGTAATTCTAGTAGCTGTAAAACATTAGCTACAGTTCCAACTTCATATAAATCATCTATAGCAGGATCATCTTGAGATGGATCTTTTTGGGTTACAAGAAAGACTTGTTTATCCATTTCCATTGCCTTTTCCAAGCAACGTATTGATTTACTTCGACCAACAAAGAGAGGGATTACCATATGTGGAAATACAACAACATCACGTAATGGTAAAATAGGCATAATTATATGTTTAGTTCGTTTTATATTCATTTTATTCTCTCTAGTAGTACAAACCCATTAGATAAATATTGGGATCGTTTTTAGATATTCAAGCCTATCTTTTTTGATTAAAACTACACTAGTTATGAAACATTATTAGCAGTATTGGCAACTTTAATATTAATTCTTAGTTTACATATTTTGCCATCATACTTATGATGGCAAATTTATATTTTAAGCAGAAAGTTCATCATCTTCACGATGTACTAATTTCGGAACTTGAGATCTTTCAACAGTGTCTTTGTCTACAATCACTTTTTTAATAGTATTCATTGATGGTAAGTCATACATTGTATCCAATAATATATTTTCCACAATTGAACGCAAACCTCGTGCTCCTGTTTTTCGTTGCATCGCCTTTATAGCAATAGCATCTAGAGCTTCTTTAGTAAACTCAAGTTCTACACCATCTAACTCAATTAACGTTTTAAATTGCTTAGTTAGGGCATTTTTAGGTTCGGTTAGTATATTAATTAAGGCGTTTTTATCCAATTCAGATAATGTACCAATAACAGGTAATCTTCCAATGAACTCTGGAATTAAGCCAAACTTAACTAAGTCTTCAGCCTCGATTTGAGCTAATAGTTCCGATTCAGAAACTTTATTTTTAGTACTTTTAACTTCAGCACCAAAACCTATTCCTGTATTAGTTGATACACGATTTTCGATGACCTTATCCAATCCACTAAATGCACCACCACAAATAAATAGAATTTTTGAAGTATCAACTTGTAGAAACTCTTGCTGAGGATGCTTACGCCCACCTTTTGGAGGAACTGAAGCAATCGTACCTTCAATAATCTTCAATAAAGCCTGTTGAACGCCTTCGCCTGATACGTCTCTGGTAATAGATGGATTATCGGATTTTCGTGAAATTTTATCAATTTCATCAACATAGATAATACCCCGCTGGGCTTTTTCAACATCATAATCGCAATTCTGTAATAATTTTTGAATAATATTTTCTACATCTTCACCAACATAACCAGCTTCAGTTAATGTTGTCGCATCAGCCATGGCAAAAGGCACATCTAAAAAACGAGCTAGTGTTTCAGCTAATAACGTTTTGCCACTACCAGTGGGTCCTATGAGCAAGATATTACTTTTGCCTAATTCAACATCACTGCGACTCACATGATTACGTAATCGTTTGTAATGATTATAGACAGCGACAGATAAAACTTTTTTGGCTTTCTCTTGACCAATTACATATTCATCAAGATGCTCTCTGATTTCATGTGGTGTTGGCAGTGTCTTATTAATAAATTCTTCATAGGAAAGAGAACTTTTCGTTTCTTCTTTTAATATCTCATTGCATAAGCCTATACATTCGTTACAAATATAAATAGATTCTGGCCCAGCAATAAGTTTACGGACTTCATGCTCACTTTTACTACAAAAAGTGCAATAAAGTAATTTTTCTGAACTTTTCTTATTCACTTTTACCACCTACCTAATATTAAGATCGTTTACTAAATATGGCATCAACTAGACCATATTCAACTGCTTTATCGGCAGACATAAAATTATCACGATCGGTATCTTTTTCAATCACACTAATATCTTGGCCGGTGTGCATGGCTAAAATATTATTTAAGCGGTTTTTTACCTGTAAAATCTCTTGTGCATGTATTTGGATATCTGAAGCCTGCCCCTGGAAGCCACCTAATGGTTGGTGAATCATTACACGGGCATTAGGTAAGCAATAACGTTTACCTTTAGTGCCTGCTGTTAAAAGTAATGATCCCATTGAACATGCTTGTCCTAAACAAATCGTGCTGACATCGGGTTTTATAAATTGCATTGTGTCATAAATAGCCATGCCAGCAGTAACGACACCACCAGGTGAATTAATATATAAATAGATATCTTTATCAGGATTTTCAGCTTCTAAAAATAACATTTGAGCGATAATCAGATTTGCCATATTATCTTCAACTTGCCCAGTCAAAAATATAACTCGCTCTTTTAATAATCGTGAGTAAATATCATAAGCTCTCTCACCACGAGAATTTTGCTCAACAACCATTGGAACAACACCCATATATGATTCTAAAGGCATTTTTATCTCCTAATTAACAAAATAGCCCAAACAGACAATTCTTATTTGGGCTTTATAGTGATCTTTTTATATAAAATGAAAAGACTAGTAAGTTAAGCTGTTTGCTGATTCATTAATTCGGAAAACGAATAATTCTTTTCTGTTACTTTGGCACTAGCCAACAACAGATCG
Source organism: Gilliamella sp. Fer4-1 (assembly GCF_001690515.1). NCBI lineage: Bacteria > Pseudomonadati > Pseudomonadota > Gammaproteobacteria > Orbales > Orbaceae > Gilliamella > Gilliamella sp. Fer4-1. Next base: position 11,553 of record NZ_LZGZ01000071.1, read on the forward strand.
ACAACTTGATCTTCTAGTGCTACCGCTCGAATATTATCCATCGCTTTTTTATCTTTACGATAATATTCTAAAACTTCTTTTGGATCTTCATATGCAGTTGCAATTTCATCAATTAATGCCTGAACATGCGATTCATCTGCTGTTAATTTATTGCTTTCAATAATTTCGCTAAACAACAAACCAGTAACAACGCGTTTTTTAGCCTCAGCTTCAAATAATTCTTTTGGTAATTCCATACCAGGTTTTACATTACCACCAAAACGAGATAAAGCTTGCTGACGTAATACATCAACCTCACGGTTAACTAATGCCTCAGGCACATCAATTTCATTATTTTTAACCAAACCATCAATAGCTTGAATTTTGACTTTATTGCGAATTGTCGCATTGAGCTCTCTTGTCATGTTCTTACGAACTTCAGATCGTAAGCTTTCAATAGTGCCATCAGCAATACCGAAGCGTTTAATGACCTCTTCAGTAAGTTCTGGCAATTCTAACTCTTCAACCTTTTTAAGTGTTGCCGCAAATACAGCTGGCTTACCTTTTAGATTTTCAGCATGATAATCGTCAGGGAAAGTCACATTAATTTCAAACTGATCACCCGCTTTATGCCCTATAATTGCATCTTCAAAACCAGGAATCATACGACCTTGCCCTAATACTAATGCAAAATCATTAGCCTTACCACCTTCAAATTCGGCATCATCAACTTTACCAACAAAATCCAAAGTAACACGATACTGCTCTTTAGCTTCTTTATCTGCTTCTTTCCAAACACCTTGCTGTTTGCGTAAGGTTTCAATCATAGTTTCAACATCCGCATCAGCTACTTCAGCAATAGGTTTTTCAACTTCAATTTTATCTAAATTTTCAACTTTGACTTCTGGATAAACTTCAAATTCAACAATAAAGGTATAATCTTCGCCCTTTTTATATTCTTGTGGTGTATAAGTTGGAGCACCAGCCGGATTTAATTTTTCTTGAATAATTGCTTCAACAAAATTTCGTTGCATTAAGTCACTTAATGCATCTTGTAAAATAGAAGCACCATAACGTTGTTCAACAATTTTTAAAGGCACTTTTCCCTTACGGAAGCCATCAATACGTACTTTTTTTGCCGTATTAATAAGTTCTTTATCAACCGCTTTCGTAATATCTTCAGCTTTAATTATAATTGATAAACGTCGACCTAAACCTTGTGTTGTTTCTACCGAAACTTGCATCTTTATACCTCGAAATTATTGAATATTATCTGCCCATATTTATATAAAAACGATAACTGAGCTAAAAAATTTAAAAATAGGCGTGCATTATACCGACCGCAACCGCTTACGTCGAGACATTTCACTGTTTCTTCTCAAGTGCCTTCAAACGTTTATTCATTTCGTCAATATGTAAAACTAATGAAGCCGTTTTTCGCCAAACTTTATTTTCTTGCAATGGAATACCTGATGAATAAACCCCTGGTTCAGTAATTGGGCGCATAACCATACCCATACCAGTTATGGTAACTTGATCACATATTTCCATATGCCCATTAATAACACTTGCACCACCAATTAAGCAATGACGGCCAATAGTTAAGCTCCCTGCCATAATAACACCACCTGCAACCGCTGTATGATCCCCGATAATATCGTTATGAGCAATTTGGCATTGATTATCTATAATAACGCCATTACCGATAATAGTATCATCAAGCGCTCCCCGATCGATTGTCGTTGAAGCGCCAATTTCAACGTTATTACCAATAACAACTCGACCTAGTTGAGGAATTTTAATCCACTTACCTTTATCATTAGCGTAACCAAATCCATCTGCACCAATTACAGTTCCTGATTGAATTAAGCAATTGTCGCCAATAACACAATTATGATAAACAGAAACATTAGCCCATAATTTTGTTCCTGCACCTATTATGGTATTTTTACCTACAAAACTACCAGCACCTATAACGCAATTATCGCCTAACACTACACCGCTTTCAATAACTGCGTTAGCGCCTATTGATATATTACAACCTAATTTAGCTGTTGAATCAATCACTGCTGAACTAGCGATATCCTTAGCTGGAGCAGGCGTAGTATCAAGATATTGTGCCAATTTTGCATATGCAAGATATGGATCTTTAACAATCAGAGCTGCACCATGCCAGAATTTAAGGCTTTCTTCTGTCATTACAACAGCAGAAGCCTTGCACTCTAACAAATTATTTTGTAATTTTTTGTCAGATAAAAAAGTAATTTGACCTGACATTGCACTTTTCATTGATGCAATACCAGTGATAGTTAAATCAGCATCACCGTGTAATTTAGCATCAAGTTGCTTAGCTAGTTGCTCTAAACGAAAAGCAAACATTATTTTTTAACCTTTGCCAATACTTTATCTGAAATATCAACCGCATCTGAAGCTGATAATGTAGCTTCGGCTTTTAAGATAAGATCGTACTTTTCTGTCTCAACAATATCTTTAACAGCTTCTTGGATTTTAGTTAATAATTTGCCTGCTTCTTCTGTTTCACGTTTACGATAATCAGCTGAAAAAGCTTTCGCTTTATTTTCAAAATCAGAAATCACCTTATTTAGTTTAGCTTTTTCAGAAGAAGACAAAGTTAAGCCATCTTTTTTTAGGCGAGCAGCGGCATCACCAGCTTTCTTTTCTTCGACTTGTAATGATTTGGCTCTTGCTTCAAATTCATTATCCAACGCCTTACCGACCGATTCACGTTGAGGCATACGTTGTAAAACTGACATAACATCAACCACACCAATTTTAATTTCTGCATTTGCAACGCCTGCAAAAAGAAATGCTAAACTAACACCAAGAATAGATATAATTTTCTTCACTTTAATCACCTATGTGTTTTTTATTTATAACATGGAATTACCATGTAGACCCTATATTAAATTGGAACTGTTGTGCTGAATCACCCTCATATTTCTTAAGTGGTTGAGCATAAGAAAAGACCAAAGGACCTAATGGTGACATCCATTGCACTGCAATACCAGCCGACATTCTAATATCCGATGGAGAACTATAATCTGGAATATTATTTCCTTTTAGTTTCCATTCGGTATCCCATACAGTCCCTGCATCAAAAAATAACGATGTCCTAATATTATCAGCATATTTTTCACCCGCAAATGGGGTTGGAACAATCAGCTCTGTACTAGCAAAAGCTATAGCATTACCGCCTACTGCATCTTTTGATTTTGTACACCCAGAGGTATTATCTAAACTATCACACACACCACTTTTATTAAGATATACTGCTTTAGGACCAACAGTATTGGATTTAAAACCACGTAATACTGATGCTCCTCCAGCATAAAAGTTTTCGTAAAATGGTAACTCTTTACCACCAAAACCACCTCCATAGCCAATTCTTGCTCGCGTTAAGAATATCCAATTATGGTCATTGTCAATCGGATAATAGTAAGAGGCATCTGAAACCAGTTTATAGAATCGGTTATCAAATAATGGCGCAGTGAATTTAGCGCTAGCTGTCATTTTTAAGCCATCAGTTGGGAAGAATCCACGATCTAAAGAATTATATGTCCAATAAGCGCTTAGTAATAAATCATTAGTATCGAAAGAAATAGAATTTTTATTTTTCAAATTTTCGCCCATGGAGTCAAAATAACGCCACATACTATATTGCGCTTGCATATCGGACAAATTATGATTAGCGTATTCGGCACCAAAACGAACAAAATTATTTTCACTAATAGGGAAACCTAAATTAGCTGAAGCGCCCCAAGTCTTGCTCGCATATTCTGACTCATCATCTTTATCATCGTTTTTATAGGTGTTATAGTAAATGCTACCGCCTAAACTTACACCATCAACAGTAAAATAAGGATCAACAATAGAAACAGACGCTGTTTTATCTGTATCAGTAGTGTTAATATCAAATGAGACACTATTACCTGTGCCTAACCAGTTATCTTGAGAGATACCTGCATTGAAGCTAAGACCGCTATCAGAACCGACGCCAACACCAAATTTGATACTACCCGTATTACGTTCAGCAACTTTATAAATAATATCAACTTGATCATCAACACCAGACACACGCTCGGTGTTTGCTTCAACAGTATCAAAAAAGCCAAGTCGATTTAAACGTTCTTTACCTAATTCGACTAACCCGTTACTTAACCAAGCTCCTTCCATTTGTCGAAGCTCACGACGGATTACACTTTCGCTTGTTACGGTATTTCCTACTATCTTAATATTGCGAACATAAAAACGCTCACCAACATCAACAAGAACAACTAATTTAGCCGTATGTTCTGAATCATCCATTTCTGGCTGAATGGAAACTTTTGGATATGCATAACCAAAATTAGCAAGTAAACGCTTAATGCTATCCTCAATTTCAGTAATTTTTTTACCATTATAAAGCTCACCAATGGTTACTTTTTCGTTAGCGATTTTAGCAATTGCTTCTTTATAGTTTGCAAAATTACCCATAAACTCAAGTTTAGAAAGCTTATACTGTTCACCTTCATGGATATTAATTGTAACGTAAATACCTTTTTTATCTGGCGTTAAACTAACTTGTGTTGACTCAATATTGAAACGAGCATAACCACGATTTAAATAAAAACTTTGTAATTCATCCAAATCGGAGGCTAATTTTTGTTTTTGATATTTACGATCACCAAGCATATTCCACCAAGGTACTTCATCACGCAAGGTAAAACGTGAAATAAGTTCTTCTGATGAAAAAGCCTTAGCACCAACAATATTGATTTGATCAATTAATGCTGATTTACCTTCAGCAACAACTAATTTTAAATCGACACGATTACGAGATAATGGAGTTACAACAGCTTTAATTTGAGCATTATATTTACCAACACTGTAATAAAAATCTTCTAAGCCCTTTTCAATACCTGAAAGCATAGTGCGATCTAATGCTTCACCCTCACGAATGCCAGAACTATCTAGATTTTTCTTAAGCATGTCATTTTTAACTGACTTATTACCAGAAAAACTTATACTAGCAATAGTTGGGCGTTCTTGAACATGAACAATTAACCGATCACCATCACGAGAAATAGTAATATTATCAAAGTTTCCACTAGAATAAAGCGATTTAATTATACGCCCTAAATCCGCTTCATTAACATAATCACCAACTTGGATTGGCATTTCAAGTAATGCAGCTCCAACAGTGACACGCTGTAAACCTTCAAATTTGATATCTTTTACCACAAAATCATCAATACAAAATGCGTTAGGACTATATACTGCTGTAGTACTAAGCAACAAAGATGCTATAAGTAATTTATTTATTTTCATCGTAAATATTTATGCCCTCATTCCATCACAACCGTAAAATATCATTAAATAGTGCAATTCCCATTATTACCATTAATAAAAAAAAGCCAATACGAGAAAAACGCTCTTGTGCTTTATTTGATAAGGTTCGCCCTCTTATTTTTTCAAGTAATAAAAAAACAAGATGTCCCCCGTCTAATATAGGTAATGGAACAAGATTGATAACTCCCAAACTTATACTTATAAAGGCTAGAAAATATAAGTAAGAAGTAAAACCATAACTTGCTGTTTGCCCTGCGCCTTTTGCTATTGTTATTGGGCCAGATATATGTTCTAGACCAATAACACCCGTTACTAATTGATAAAGCGAACGAATAGTTAACTTTGTAGTTAACGCCGTTTGCGCTATACCTTTATTAAACCCTTCGAAAAAACCATATTGCACAACTTTTACATCAGTTGTAGGATATAATCCCGCAACACCTTCCCCGTTTTTTTGAACGGTTGGCACGAGTGCAAGATAAATATCTTTGTTTTCCCGATTGACCTTCAACATCATTGTTTGAGCTTTTTTAATCGTGTTGGAAAAAACCTGCCAATTTGTATATAGCTGATCATTATAACCAATAATTTTATCGCCAACACGCAAACCTGCACGTTCTGCTGCCGAACCTGATACAATTTTACTCACAATTGGATAAATTTCCACCTCTTTAGGAACAAAACCAAATGCGGTAATAGCTGAGTCTTTTTCTATATCAAAATACCAATTGCTAATATCTACACTTTTCTTAACTTCTTTTTTTTGATCACTATTATTGGCACCATCAATATAGGTGAAAGACATATCAGTCTTCCCCATTAGAGAGATTAAAGCCAAGTTTACATCTTGCCATGTTTCAATTTTGATATTATCAATAGTTTTCAATTCAGCACCAACTGGAATTGCTATTGTGGAAGCAGGTGTGTTAGGTATCACTTCCTTTATTTTAACAGGATAAACATTTACACCTATTAAAAAAATAATCCAATAGCTTATCAAAGCTAACACAAAATTAGCAAACGGACCTGCAAAAATAATTGCAGCCCTTTGCCAAATTTTCTTTTGATCAAATGCCAAGCTATCGCTATTGCTATTGCTATTGCTTGATAATGCTGTTGATCTGGTATTTAACATTTTAACATAACCACCAAGTGGAATCATAGCAATTACCAATTCTGTTCCACTTGAAAATTTATGTGACCATAATTTTTTACCAAAACCAATTGAAAAACATTCAACTTGAACCTTACATAAGCGAGCAACATAAAAATGCCCAAACTCATGAATAGTAACTAGTATACTAATCGTAATAACAAATAATAACAGTGACCACAGCAAAATCAATCTCCATTTATAATAAATAAAAAGATAATGTAGTAAAAACAGGAACAGCAGCAGTTAAACTATCAATACGATCTAAAATTCCACCATGACCTGGAATTAAGTGACCACTATCTTTTATACCTGCTTCACGCTTAAACATGCTTTCAGTTAAATCACCTAAAACCGAAACAAAAATTGCCGATAAAGAGCTAATAAAAAATGTACTAAATGTCATATCAAATAAATTAAGTATATAAGCAATGATACTAATTATGATAGCCACACTTATACCACCAATAAAACCTTCTATGGTCTTACCTGGAGAAACTTTTGCAGCTAATTTTCGTTTACCAAATGCGCGTCCTGCAAAATAAGCACCTGTATCTGTTGCCCAGACCAACACAAAAACATAAAGTAAGCAAACTGCACCAGTATAAGAATTAGACATATAGTTAATTGCTCTTAGTTCAATCATTCCAATAAAAAATGGCACTATCGTAAAAAAAGCAAATAG
>NZ_LZGZ01000072.1:0-20733 GCF_001690515.1 Gilliamella sp. Fer4-1
ATACAAAACTACCTGAAAGTTTTTGATAAGTATTTTTTGAAAAAGCTTTCAAGTTTTTTTACCCAATGTTTTATTGGGAAACCCTTTGGTTATCCCATCAAATTTTGCCGAGAGATAAAATAGGCATAAGGGATTATACAACCGAAACTGCTCAATTACGGTAGATCAAACTATCTCTGATAAAATTGGGAAGATTTCTGTAATAATATTGATTAAGGATAAACAATCAAAGAAGAGCTAATACAGCGTAAAACTTAGTTTCGAACCAGCAAAGCTAGCGAGCTAAGCGCTTTTCAATAGCACAATGCTAACAACAAAAATCATTCAGAAAAACTATTGATTTTATTGAATTTTTTATTTTACTAAAATTTACTTTACATCTATTTTAAGTAAAAAATCGTAACAAACAGTTTGTTTATTAACAATAATTTTCTAGTTTATTATTAGCGTACATAACTATTTATTATAATGACGCTTGACAATTAGTCTGCAACCGCTGATAATTGCGCCGTTTTTTAACCTTATATTTTAATTTTAGTGAGGTGGCAAAATGCCTGTAGTTAACACTTTATCTTAATGCCGACACGGTATTCTCTATTATATTGTCTTTTGCTAGGTATTACCTAAGCGCTTTTATTACAATTCAATCTATAGATTTTTTGCCTTGTCGGTTTTCCCTTACTTTTTGGAGAAAACGTGATGACAATGGAATCTTATATTCAAAATTTAGAATTAATTAAATACCCACGAACACCACACCTAGAAGGCTCTCGCTTACAATTTGGTGATAGTGAACATGGACAACGCCCTTATAATCAATTAGTTGGTCAACATATCGTTGTTGAAGAAAAGTTAGACGGCGCTAATTGTGCTATTAGCTTTTCAGCCAGTGGAGAACTATTACTTCAATCTAGAGGGCATTATTTAATGGGGGGGTCACGAGAACGCCAATTTAATCTGTTAAGGCGCTGGGCTTGCGTGCATGAATATTGGCTATTAGAACGATTAGAAGATCGCTATATTCTTTATGGTGAATGGCTACATAAAAAACATGCAATTTTTTATGACGCATTGCCTCATTATTTTTGCGAGTTTGATATTTGGGATAGGCAACAAAACTGTTTTTTATCTACTATAAAACGGCATCAATTACTAGCAGATGGTCCTGTTTTATCGGTGCCAGTTTTATTTGCAGGATCGGCACCAGCTAAATTAAGTGAATTATTGAATTTGGTTAAGGAATCTTTGGCTAAAACAGCTAATTGGCGAACTTGTTTTGAAAAAATTGTAACTCGCGAAAAACTTGATTTAACCAAAGCATGGCAGCAATGTGATAATTCTGATTTTATGGAAGGATTATATCTAAAAATCGAATCGGAAGAACAAACAGTTGATCGCCTCAAATGGGTTAGACACGATTTTGTGCAAGCGATTTTAGATGCAGGGCAACACCACTCTGAACAACCGTTTATTCCTAATCAACTAGCCAACGGTGTTGAGCTTTATACACCACAATTAACCATGAATTGGAATAGCAGATTGATAAATGGAGGAAAGGTATGAATTATCCAGCATTAAAACAGCAAATAACACACACCATAGCAACGGGTGATTTTAGCCCATGGTTAAATTGTATTCCTGAATTGAACCGTTTGTTAACTACACCTCAAGATGTTATGTACCATGGTGAAGGGAATGTATGGATTCACACTCAAATGGTTATCAGAGCGTTATTGGGGCAGAGTGAATTTGCTAATGCAACAGAAGATGAACAATTTGTGTTGTTTATGACGGCTTTATTGCATGATATAGCTAAGCCTGAAACGACGGTGATTGATAAAATCACAGGTAAAATAACCCAACCTCGGCACTCAAAAAAAGGCGAGATTTATAGTCGCATATTATTATGGCGAATGGGCGTACCGTTTGATTTAAGAGAGCAAATTTGCCGAATCATTAGTGTGCATCAAGTCCCTTTTTTTGCTTTAAGTGAAGAGCGAAAAAATAGAACACCTGAATATTTAATTCATCATTTATCGTGGCAGCTACCAATTTGGATGTTATGCCTACAAGCTAAAGCGGATATGGAAGGCCGCATTTGTGCCGATAAAAAAAGAGCACTTGATGAAGTTGAGCTATTTAAACAGTTGGTACTTGAAGAAGGGTGTTTATATCACCCTCGCCAATTTGTGGATGATTATACTCGGGTTCAATATTTTCGGGGCAGTAATGTCTTACCTGATTATGCGTTATATCCCCAAGAAGGATCGGAAGTAATTATGCTAGCTGGTTTACCCGCTTCAGGTAAAAATAGTTGGGTAAGCAAACATTATCCAACATGGCCTGTTGCGTCTTATGATGATGCCAGATCTGAACTAAAATTGAAGCATGGCGAAAACGAAGGGCAGGTTATACAGTTTGTCTTAGCCAAGGTAAAACAGTGGTTAAGAGTAAAACAACCTTTTATTTGGAATGCGACCCATTTATCGCAAGAAATGCGACAAAAAGCGCTCGATTTACTCTACGCTTATCATGCCAACGTGAAAATTGTATATATTGAACAACCAGAAAAAGAGTTGTATCGCCGTAATGCCGCACGTGACACGACTTTGCCCAATAAAACCATTCAGCGGTTATTAAATAAATGGGAGGTTCCGCTACCAACCGAAGCACATAAGGTGAGCTATGTAATTAACCAATAATTGCACAATATTTTATAAGGTAAATTGGGGCTGATATCAAAGCCCCAAATTTGCTTAAATAGCTGTTTGCTTCAATAGTTGTGCACAATATTAAATACCTTTATTTTAATACCCATAAATAAAGGTTATTTCTTATTGGTTTATCTTATTTGTTATACTCAGACAAAAACCAAGTAATAGCAATTAAATCCGCCGAACCGCCAGGACTTAAATTACGTTTAATGAATTCGGTATCAAGTTGATATAATTTTTTTCGACCGTCAGAATGAATAATACCACCTTGATCAATAAGATTTTTCGCCTCTTGCTGAACAAAATACAATCCGTCTAATCCTCCTCTTGAAACGACATTAGTATCTTGATTAAAAGCAAGCAAGTACAACATGGCTTGTAGCAAGCAAGTTTCTTCATCATAGCCACTGTTTTGCATTTTTTGAAAAATCGGAAGAGAGATATTTCTAACTATTGCATAGCCTGATTCAGCTTCTCCTCTTGCACCAGTCAGATTGTGGCGTTTAAATAACCTTTCGCCTACAGTATTTGCTTGTATATTTTGCTTTAGCTCATTTTGGACAATACCTTGGCAAATTGCTGAGACCTCATCGCAAATACTTTGCGTGTTGACTGGTAATCCTAGTTGTTCTAATTTGCCAATAGCTCCCATTAATAGACCAAAGGCAAATATACCGCCCTTATGCGTATTGATTTGATTGGTTGCTCGAAACATGGCTTGTTCACACTCAATGCCAATTGGTCTAATGCCTGCTAAAAAATGTTGATTATCATAGTTGGCGGAATTTTTACCGTACTTATAAAAACGCTCAAACCAAATACAAATAGCTTTAATACTTTGGACAAAGGTTTGAAAATCCATATCACGATGTGCACCGCTATTATTCATATCAACTAATCCAGGTTTAGGTGATAAGCAAATTTCTTTTATTAATGCTTTGGTTGCTAATTGTGCAGGTAAACATCGATTAGGATCATTATTAAGTTTTAATTCTAATAATGCGATTTGCTGTGAATAATCACTCATTATTGATCGGTACCTATTAAAGTGTTTTTGAAGTATGATAAGAATTTTTGATAATAATAATTAATATTATCAATATGATAGTTAAGTATTTTTTACTATTTATTCACACGATAGTTATTATCCTCAATTTATTTAGTTACAATCTAGCAATAACGTTATATTATTTTTTGTGAAAGCGCTAATTCATTGATAAAAATAAATTAGCATCTTAAATAAAGATCAATATTCACTGGTTTTAACTGCTAATACTTCTCGATTACCGTTATGCGCTGGAGCACTAATAATGCCTTCAATCTCCATTTGCTCAACAATTCTTGCTGCTCGATTATAACCAATTCTGAATTTTCTTTGCACGCTAGATATAGAGGCTCGACGAGTTTCTATAACAAATTCGACCACTTGGTCAAAAATAGGGTCAAGTTCTTCATCGATACTCTCTGAATTATTGCCATCGTTATCACCACTTGAAACGGTTACATTTTCAATATATTTTGGTGCACCTCGTGCCTTCCAGTCTTGAACTACAGCATGAACTTCTTCATCACGGACGAAGGCTCCATGTACTCGTATTGGAATTGAGCTATTAGGTGCTAAATAAAGCATATCCCCCATACCAAGCAGTGATTCCGCACCCATTTGATCTAAGATCGTTCGAGAGTCGATCTTGCTTGATACCGTAAATGCAATACGTGTAGGGATATTAGCTTTAATTAAACCAGTAATCACATCAACCGACGGGCGTTGTGTCGCTAAGACAAGATGGATACCCGCCGCTCTGGCCTTTTGTGCAAGCCTTGCGATTAACTCTTCTACCTTTTTACCCACTGCCATGATAAGGTCGGCAAACTCATCAACCATCACGACAATATAGGGTAATTTATCGAGTGTTGGCATATTAAGATCCATACTATCGGTTGGCTTCCAGAGAGGATCAGGAATTGGTCTACCCATTTCATCAGCTTGTTTAATTTTTTCATTGTAACCAGCAATATTTCGCACTCCTAACGCTGACATTAGACGATAACGACGTTCCATTTCATTCACACACCAATTAAGTGCATTGGTAGCGTCTTTCATGTCAGTAACGACTTGAGTTAATAAGTGTGGTATTCCTTCATAAATAGAGAGCTCAAGCATTTTGGGATCGATCATAATAAACCGCACATCTTCAGGTTGCGATTTATATAAAATACTTAAAATCATTGCATTAACACCAACTGATTTACCCGAACCAGTAGTACCGGCAACTAATAAGTGCGGCATCTTAGCTAAATCAGCAACCACTGATTGCCCAGAGATATCTTTACCTAATACGATTGTTAATGGTGATTGAGCATCTTTGAATTGAGGACTGTCTAATACTTCCCTAAAATAAACTGTTTGACGATTCTTATTGGGTAATTCAATGCCAACATACGGTTTGCCCGGAATAACTTCAACTACACGAACCGATGGCATGGATAATGATCGTGCTAAGTCACGATCTAGTGTTGAAATCCTAGCAGCTTTAATACCTGGTGCAAGCTCAATTTCGAAACGAGTAATCACTGGCCCGGGCATATAATCAACAACTTTGGCTTTTACTCGGTAATCAGACAAACTTTTTTCAATTAATTCTGACATAGCGTTTAAGGCCACATGATCCACCTCAATTCTTGCCGTTGGAGGCGCTGTTAATAAGTTTAGCGAAGGTAGTGGCGTAGTTGGTTTTGGCAATGGTTTATCATTACGTCTCAATAATGGATGAATTAAACTAGCCTCATCATTTTCTGAGGAATGATAATTTTGATTATCTTGAGTTATCTCTTCAGGATAAATATCATCAATGATTGGATTAGCTTTTTTTAATGCTTCAGTATCAACATATTCAAGTTGTTCTACTTCTAATTTTACGCCTGTTTGCGTTTCAGTTTTTGCATCTGCTATCTCTTGTATGGTAGCTGTGTTTATAATAGCCTCAGGCTCTTGCACCAATGGCTGCTCAGTTTCAATGGTTTTCATTATTGAAATATCTAGAGCGGGTTCAAATGAATCCTTTTCATTATTGAATTTAATTTCATGTTTATTGTCTACCGAAGTAAATAAAGGTTTACTTGGTGCATCTGATATTGTGTATTTATCTGATTGTTCAAATGATGGTTTTTCTTCAGATTTTTGCGTTTGGATCACCTGCTTTATTTGCGCCATTGAAGAAGATAAAGCCTGTTCTTGATCTGGTGTTGCTTTATCCCCATTTATGTTTTGAATAATTGATTCAAGACGAGACAAAATTTCCTCTGGGTCGAGTTCTTTCCTAGGTGGATTATCAACGGCTTGGGGTGTTGTTACCTGTGATAATTGCAAAGAATCTTTGGTTTTAATTAATTCTTCGGTCGTTTTGATTAAAATCTTTTCATTTTCATCAGCTGAAATAAGAGTATTTGATGCCTGCTCTTGAGGTATTTCATTATTAACAGAATAACTTGGTGAAATAATTTCGGTGTTATCACCTTTGTTATCACAAGGTATTGTAAATTGAGGTTCTTTTGTTACATCATCAGATCGTATAATATTTTTTTCTTGTTTTAACGCAGTCTGTTCAATGTTATTTGTTGTACAAGCCTTAATTAACCATCTAATAGGTAACAGTAAAATCATGACAAAAGCACCTAATTTTTCCATTAGATTCAACCACGAAAATCCAGTTAATAATGTTATACAGGCTAAGCAAGTTCCAAGAAGAGTTAATGATAAAGTTAAGTTATTTATAATGGGTAGAAGGCTTTCAATGACTATTGCCCCAAGATAACCACCTGCTTCAAATTGTTCTGCATCACGAATATTTAAAGCAAAAAAACCCGTCGAACTGAAGATAAATGCCAAAACACCAATAATTCTAAATGAAAGACTAAAATAATTAATGGGATCATTGGCATGTTTATAAAAATGAACTATGAGTTGTAAACAAATAAAAATAGTAATAAAAGGGATGCTATAAGCGATAAACCCTAAAAATTGGAAAAAAATGTCGCTGGCATATGCGCCAAGATAACCGCCAAAATTACTAATAGGATAGTGCCAAGCAGTACGAGACCAGCCAGGGTCAGCGGGATCGTAAGTAAACAGAGATAAAAATAAACAAACAGATAAACCTAGTATTGCAAGCAAAATGAATTGAGTAATAATCTGCTTTCTTGTCATTTTGGGCTTTTTCAAACAAGTACCTAAAAAACTATCGCTATTAAAATTGCTGGCATTTTACCATAAATTGCGCTATGTCACAGAGCGAATGAAATATAAAACATCATTTATTGTAGTTACTATCGATTTATAGGAAATAGATTTTCACTAAATCGTTTGCTATTTTGCACGTAACTTTTTGCATTGTTTATATTGCCTTCAATTTCGTTTTCAGTCAGTTTACGAATAATTTTTGCTGGCGAACCGATAATTAAACAACCTTCACTATAAGGAAGCGTGCGTGTGACTAATGAGTTAGCGCCCACTATGCAATTTTTAGCTATTTTCGCATCATTTAAAATAGTACTTCCCATACCAATTAATACATTATCTTCAATAATACAGCTATGAAGAATAACATTGTGACCAATTGTTACATTTTCACCAACAATACAAGGGGTACCTGTTTCAACATGTACAGTGCAATTATCTTGCACATTACTATTTTGACCAATATGAATAGGCGCGATATCGCCACGTAAAACAGTATTAAACCAGATCGAAACACCTTGCTCTAAAGTTACATTACCAATTATTTCAGCTGATTTTGCAATAAAACAATGTTGATGAATTTGCGGATGTAAATCACCTAATTGGTAAATCATGATTTTTCCTTTTTTGGTTTTTGGCACACAAAAATAAGCTAACAGCAAGAAAATTACATAACACCATAGAGCCAACCATTAACCATTCGGTCGAGTTATTTACCGTTTCTCTTACAGTCGAATGCGTTGATGCTAACATTGATAATGATAAACCCATTGCGCCAGCCACTGCAAAGCGAATTGTACCTGCTAAAGAAGAAGCTGTACCGGCAATATGCTGATGAAGATCTAAAATAATCGCCATGCTATTGCCTCCAATGGTTGACATACAACCAATATAACCAGCAATACAAATAACTAGGCAGGTAAACCCTAGATTAAATAGACTGACAACAAGAAGACTTGTTGCCATAGTAAATTGGATAAAAAGCCCTAACTGCATCATTTTAATCGAACCAACACGTTTAACAAAACGGCTATTTACGGTATTCATCAATATCATCACAATAATATTGAGTGCAAAGTAATAACCAAAATTAGTGGATGCAACGCCATGTAAATTCATATAAACAAAGGGACCTAAGCTTAAAAAAGAGAATAACCCCGCCCCTGAAAATGCGCCTATCATCATATAAGTGAGTGCTTGGCGGTGTCGAAACAGCATAATAAAATTGCTTAAAATACGAACTAAGCTAAACCGATCTCGTTTGGCTTTTGCGAGTGTTTCAGGGATATTGGTGACAACTAAACCAAAGCAAGCGAGAGCAATTAAGCAGATAGTGTAAAAATTGGCTCGCCAATTAAACCAATATAAAATAAATCCACCGATAATCGGCGCCAGTAATGGAGCAACATTGGATATCAGCATGACAAAGGACATCATTTTAGAAAATTCATCACGATCACGATAAATATCTTTCATTAACGCATTAATGACTATTGTGGTTGCCGCAGCCGCAATACCATGAAAAAAGCGAGCGGTAATTAATTGATTAATATTGGTAGCAATTGCACAGCTTAATGCCGCGCCTATAAAGATAATTAGGCCAAAAATTAAAACGTTGCGTCGTCCATAACTATCAGTAAGCGGCCCAAATAAAAGTTGCCCAACGGAGAAGCCTAGTAAATAGCAGCTAATAGTTAGTTGTACAGCTGTATCGGCTACATTAAAGTTGTGCGCAATAGTTGGCATACTTGGTAAATACATATCTATAGATAATGGCATAAGCATAGAGAGTAAACCAAGGATAAAAATCAGCGCTTTTTTAGATATTTTTATTTCTACCTGTGTGTTTTGGTTTTGCACAAATCGTTCCTTTTTACGGCTTTTATATAAAATTTAATTAAGGACAAGCTTAATTTTTGCGGTGTGGCTAGCTTTAAAGTATCTATAAATATAAATAGAATGCCTCATCTTAACGACTTATCATTGCGACAATTGATATTAGCTAAAAGAATGAATTTCATCTTGAGTCAATGGTCGATATTCTCCCTCCGGTATATCAAGGATCACGTTACCGATTTGTTTTCGATGCAACGCAATTACGTGATTATTAACCGCTGCAAACATCCGTTTTACTTGATGATAGCGACCTTCGCTAATGATTAATTCAGCATGAAAATCATCAATAATGGTTAGTTTTGCAGGTTTAGTGAGTGACTTTTCACTTTTCAATTGAATGCCTTTTTTAAATATATCAATGAGCTCAACTTTTAATGGTTGTTCAACGGTGACTACATAAATTTTTTCACAATGATGTTTAGGGGATGTAATTCGGTGTGACCACTTGCCATCATCTGTAAGCAAAACAAGCCCAGTAGTATCAAGATCAAGCCTTCCTGCTGCATGTAATTTTTCAGGCATCGGCTCATCAATAAAATAAAGAATTGTTGGATGATCGGGATCATTAGTCGAACAAACATAGCCTTGCGGTTTATTGAGCATAAAATAGCGTTGGCTGGTCACTTGTTCAATTTGATAACCATCATATTCAACTAATTGATCTGGCGATAATTGATACGCACCTGATTTGATAATCTCACCATCGACAGTCACTTTTTTAGCTTTGAGCTCTTTGTTTACAATAGTACGACTGGCGCCTAAATGATGAGCAAGAAATTTATCTAATCGCATAATTTAAAAATATTCCCTATTACTTTAAAGGTGTATAGATATCAAAGCGGTGATTTTTAGTTTTAATTTCAGCTGTTGGCTTTTGGTTAGCTAAAAATGGCGCATAATCAGGTCGTTTTACCACAACTCGTTTCCGGGCTAATTGCCTTGCTGGTGTTAATAAACTATCAGCATCACTATCACTACCAACTAGCTGTTGAAAAATGCGCATCTCTTTTTTGACAAGCGCACTTTTTTGCCGATGTGGAAACATCGGATCAAGATAAACAACATCTGGTTTTTCAGGGTAAGCCCTCAATCCCTCAATGCTTGAATCATAAATTAAGTGTAATTGTTGCTCAATCCAGTGACCTATGTCGAGATCTTGGTAGGCACGTTGTAAACCATCGCTTAATAATGCGGCAACGACAGGATGCCGCTCAAACATAGTGACATGGCAACCAATAGATGCTAAAACAAAGGCATCACGACCAAGTCCCGCAGTTGCATCAATAACTGTGGGTAAATACTCACCTTTTACACCTACTGCTTTAGCGATTGCCTCGCCACGACCACCGCCAAATTGGCGACGATGAGCCATCGCGCCAGAAACAAAATTAACACAGATAGAGCCTAATTTGGGTTCGTCTGTTTTTTGTAACTCAAGTCGATTATTTTGGTTAACCAACGTAAACGGAAGATCGGCATGGGCTAATAACCATTGCTCAGCTAATTGTATTAACTGAGCTAAGTTAGAACTACTTGATACCATAGTGACGAAGTAGCGCATCAAGTTGAGGTTCGCGACCTCGGAAGCTTTTAAATAGCATCATTGGTTCATCGCTACCGCCTTGTGACAATATATTGTCAAGAAATGCATTACCTGTTTTCGCATTGAAGATACCTTCTTCTTCAAAACGTGAAAATGCATCAGCAGATAAAACTTCTGCCCATAAGTAACTGTAATAACCTGCCGCATACCCCCCAGCAAAAATATGGCTAAAAGCATGAGGAAAGCGTCCCCATTCAACAGTAGGAACAACAGCAACTTGTTTTCTGACTTCAGCTAATGTGTTTAAAATATCGGGATCTTTTTGTGTATGTAATTTAAAATCAAAAAGACCGAATTCCAATTGCCGTAAAATAAATAACGCAGCTTGATAATTTTTAGCTTCTAGCATCTTTTCTAGCATTTCTGCGGGTAATGGTTCATCTGTTTGATAATGACCGGATATAAATGTAAGCGCTTCGGGTTGCCAACACCAGTTTTCTAAAAATTGACTTGGCAACTCAACAGCATCCCACGGCACGCCATTAATACCAGCTACTGATGAAACATCAATTTCGGTTAACATATGGTGTAATCCGTGACCGAATTCATGGAATAATGTGGTGACTTCGTCATGAGTAAACAGTGCTGGTTTATCTCCAATTGGGCGATTGAAGTTACAAGTTAAATAAGCAACAGGTTTTTGTATATGACCATCAGCAAAACGCATGCGACCAATACAATCATCCATCCAAGCACCACCTCGCTTGTGTTCACGTGCATATAAATCAAGATAGAAGCTACCTTTTAATTCACCATTAGCAGCATAAAGATCATAAAATTTGACTTCTGGATCCCAAACTTCAACGCCTTTTCGCTCTTTGGCTGTAATACCGAAAATACGATGTACTACTTCAAATAAACCATTAATTACTCGTTGCTGCGGAAAATAAGGCCGTAACTCTTCATCATTAATAGTATATAAATACTGTTTTTGCTTTTCACTATAATAAGCAATATCCCATGGTTTAATATCACTGGCACCAAAAAATTCGTACGCATATCGTTTTAGTTCAGCTAGTTCTTTTTCACCTTGTGGCTTGGCTTTAGTTGCTAAATCGCTTAAAAACTCGATGACTTGCGTTGTGGATTTAGCCATTTTTGTTGCCAGTGATTTGTCTGCATAAGTCTTGAAACCTAATAATTGTGCTAGCTCGTAACGTAGGTCCAGAATTTGCTTAATGATCTCTGTATTATCCCATTTACCCGCATTTGGTCCTTGGTCGGATGCACGCGTGTTATAAGCTTGGTAAAGCTCAAACCGTAAATCACGATTATCACAATAAGTCATCACAGGAAGATAACTTGGTATATCCAATGTCAGCAACCACCCCTCTTTGCCTTTAATTTTAGCTTGTTCTTGTGCTGCTGCAAGCGCACTTTCAGGCATACCAGACAGCTCTTTGATATCAGTAATTAGTTTTGACCAACCCATAGTCGCATCTAGTACATTATTACTATATTTTGATGATAATTCTGATAATTTTGCGACAATTTCACCGTAGCGTTTTTGTTTATCATCGGGTAAACCAATTCCGGATAATTCAAAATCACGTAATGCATTATCAATAACTTTTTTCTGTGCTTTGCTCAACGTTGCGTATTGTTCGCTTTCTTTGAGTTGTTTATAGGCCTGATATAAAGGCTTATGTTGCCCAACCCATGTACCGTACTCAGAAAGTAAGGGTAGACAAGCTTCATAGGCTTCGCGTAATTCTGAGCTATTTTTAACTGAATTAAGATGGCTAACAGGAGACCAAGCTCGACTAAATTTTTCGTCTACTTCATCAATGGGCTGGATCAAATTATCCCAAGTATATTTACTATTTTGTTTAAGTACAGTTTCAATAGTATTTCGACAATTTTTTAGCGCCTCTTGTATGGCAGGTAAGACATGTTCAGGTTTAATTTGAGAAAAAAGCGGTAATGGTACATCTGTTAGTAATGGATTAGTCATGTTGAGATACCTTTATACAAATGGTTTTGTCTATTAATAGAACATAATATGATGGCAAAGGTGAATAATTCAAGAGAATTTCATGCAAGGGAATACTTATAATCCCATAAGCTTACGTTCACGTTGCCACTCAGTGGGAGTATAGGTTTTTATAGAAAGTGCATGAATGCGGTTATCATTAATAAATTCTGCCAAAGGGGCATAAATAGCTTGTTGTTTTTTTACTCGATTTAAATCAGCAAATAATTCACCTACTGCAATAACTTGAAAATGACTACCATCATCGGTCAGCACATGTACATCATCAAGCTCAAGTGAACTTTTTAATTTATCTATAATTTCTTGTTTATCCATTCTTCATTCTCATCACTAATATAAATTATGGGGATTATTTTTTGTCAAAAAACTTTCAGGTGATTAGGCGTTCTGTATAAAAGCTAATGTGTTAGCTGTTAATTACCTGTTGTAGATCATACAGCGTTAATAATGTTTGTAACTGAGGATTAATGCCTTTAAGCCCTACGTTATATTTATTGCAAAAATAAACTAAAGTCGCGAGTCCTGAAGAATCAACACGAGTAAGTTGCCCTACATCAATGTGTTTTATACCATTTAATATGGTATTTTGTGTAGACCACAGATCGTTTAATGAGTGAACATCTAGCTCACCAAATAAACACAATACATCTTGTTGTTTTTCTGTTGTGATTCGCGACATTTTAAACTAGCCTTTTGGTTTCGTATTTGGATCAATTTTGCGATTTGAAAGCTCGGTTAATTGTTTCGTCAATGCATCAATACCACCTTGACGTAAAATTGATGACCATTCATTTTGTTTAGTGCTGATCATGCTTACACCTTCGGCAACTAAATCATAGGCTTTCCATTCGCCAGTTACAGTGTTTTTACGCCATTGAAAATCAATGCGTAAAGGTTGACCTTGGTTTGGTTGGATTAAGAGTACACGAATAGAAATAAGATTTTTCCCCGTTAAATCTTTTGCTGCCTCAACTTGATATTGTTGACCATTATACATTGAAAGCGCTTGTGCAAAAGTTTGTACTAAATAGTTTTCAAAAGCATCAAAATAGGCTGTTCGCTGCGCTTCGCTTGCACTTTTGTAGTAGTTTCCTAAAATTAACGCACCAGCGTATTTGACTTGTACATAAGGTAATAAATCTTGTCTAACAATGTCTTTAAGTCTGTTTGGATTTGATTTAATCACCGATGATTGCGACTTCATTGTGGTAAAAATTTTATCGGCGGCTACTTGCATCTCTTTATAGGGATCATTTTCCGCGAATGTATTAGCACTAAACAATAAAGCTAATGCTAAAAAAAGGGTTGTTTTAAATTTGTTTAACATGTTAACTCCTTAGTTTTCATTTATATCTTGTTTTTTATCTTTATCATCTTTGTCTTTATCTGATGAACCACCTATGCTGTAAAGAAATTTACCAATAAGATCTTCTAAAACAATTGCAGGCGTTGTGTTGTGCACAACAAAACCTTCAACTAAGTACGGTGGAGTTTTATTTTTTTCTGCCTTAGCCAAAATGTCTGGATCAACATCTAGTGAGTCAATACTTAATTCCGTTTCTCTATCAACACCTATATTGATATCAATATACTGTTCGCCAAGTATTCCAGATGTCTTAATTGCAAGAGAACTTGAACTTGGAATTTTGTTATACTGAGTATCTATATCCATAGCTACATACGGCTTGTACTCATCGTTATTTGGTGAACTTAACGAAATATCACTAACTCGCCCAATCACTACACCACCGATCTTGATAGGCGATCGAGCTTTTAACCCACCAATGTTATCAAATACAGCATAAACCCGAAAGGAATTATGGCTAGCAAATGATGTTGGATCAGCGACTCTAAAGCATAAAAATAGCACTGAACAAATGACCAGCACCATGAATAATCCTACTGTAATTTCAATTTTACGACTCATGTTTAATGACCTCAATGACTAAACATTAATGCGGTTAAAATAAAATCTAACCCCAAAATAACTAATGATGAATAAACAACGGTGTTCGTTGTTGCTCGGCTAATTCCTTCTGATGTTGGTACACAATCATAACCATTAAAAAGTGCAATCCAAGTGCTAGCGATAGCAAATACAAAGCTTTTTACAAAACAATTGCCCAAATCATGCCACCAATTAACACTGCTTTGAATGGATGACCAAAAAAAGCCTGAATCAATCCCTTTCCAATCAACACCAACAAGTGCACCACCTAAAATGCCGACTGTGACAAAAATTGCTGTTAAAAACGGCATACTAAAAAAACCAGCCCAAAAACGTGGAGCAATAATACGTCGTAATGGATCAATCGCCATCATTTCCATGCTTGATAACTGTTCAGTTGCTTTCATTAAACCTATTTCAGCCGTTAATGCTGAACCCGCACGGCCTGCAAACAGCAAGCCTGCAACAACAGGGCCGAGTTCACGAAGTAAGGCAAGTGCGACCATCATTCCAAGGCTTGCTTCGGCACCAAACGTAGTTAATATAAAGTAGCCTTGTAAGGCAAGTACCATGCCAATAAAAAGGCCTGAAACCATAATAATCGTTAGTGATTGAACGCCAACAAAGTAAAATTGTTTGACTAATAATGGAAATTGTTTATTAAATTGTGGTTTACCAATTAATGCACCAAAAAGCATAACGCCAGAACGGCCAATCATCGAAATAATATTGATAAAACATCGCCCTAATTTTGCTAATAAATTCAACATTATTTTATACCTCTGCTTAGGTCTAATTTATAATCATCAGCAGGATAATGGAAAGGCACAGGACCATCTGCCAATCCATCAAGGAATTGTTTAACTCGTAAATCGTCATTATCACGTAATTGTTGTGATGTGCCACCGGCAATAATATGTTGTTCAGCAACAATATAAGCGTAATCAGCAATACTGAGCACTTCGTTTACATCGTGGCTAACAACAATGCAGGTTAATCCTAATGATTGGTTAATTTCAGCGATAAGTTTAACTATAACACCCATTGAGATAGGATCTTGCCCAGCAAAAGGTTCATCAAACATAATTAAATCAGGATCAAGTGCAATAGCACGCGCCAAAGCTGCACGCCTTGCCATTCCTCCAGATAATTCCGATGGCATCATATGTGCAGCACCACGCAATCCAACAGCTTGTAGCTTCATTAAAACTAAATTATGCAACACAGGCTCAGGTAAGTTAAGGTGTTCACGTAACGGATAAGCCACATTATCAAATACAGATAAATCAGTAAATAATGCACCTGATTGAAATAACATACTCATACGTTTACGGACTTCATAAAGTCTAGATCGAGACATGCAAGGGATGTCTTCACCATCAAATAAAATTTGTCCTGACTGAGGTTTTAATTGCCCCCCAATAAGCCGTAGTAGTGTGGTTTTACCAATTCCTGAAGGTCCCATGATTGCTGTCACTTTGCCTTTAGAGACATTCAAACTCATATTTTTATAAATAGGTCGCGTTCCACGATAAAAAGACATGTCATGAATTTCGACCAGATTTTTCGGTAATTCGCTCGCCACAGTGACTTCCTAGACTACTAAATTAGTATAATTTCGCTTATTTTACTTGATATTTGTGAATAAAGAAATCTATTAAACGCATAATCAAATAGTTATTAGAATTATGCATCAATAATAAACGATAACTAAATCAAGCTCGTTTGATAACGGAGGCTTTAATATCTTGGCATTTGTTTATCAATCATTACAGCCCAAGCATCAATCCCACCTGCAAGGTTATATAGCCTGTTAGGATCGAAGCCATTTTCTACTAAAAAATGGGCAACTGCTAAACTACGCTTGCCGTGATGGCAATAAATTACAATATCAATTTCATCTGGAATTTTATCTAGATATAATGGGATAGTATTCATTGGGATATGAATTGCGTTGTGAATACCGCAAATAGCCACTTCATTGGCTTCACGCACATCAAGCAAAAATAGTTTATCTTGCTGGTTTAATTTGTTTATAAGCTCAATTGGCGTGATTTCTTGTATAGTCATTATTTAAAACTCATTAAAATAGTTGTAAAAAAGTTTCAGGAAACTATGCATTTTAGTATAACAATTTGATTTAGCATTAGCTTTATATCATCCTGAAACACTGTAACAGGATGATATTTTGCAACTTATTCCTCTAAAGCTTTGCTAATTTTTTCATATAGATCTTTAGATAAATTTTCAATTTTAAGCAATGTTTCAAGCGCTTTTCGCATTTGTAGTTGGCGTTTTTCGTCATAACGTTTAAATCGAATAAGGGGATCGATTAATCGCGCCGATACTTGTGGATTTTTCTGATTTAATTCAGTGAGTATTTCAACTAGAAATTGATAACCACTACCATCTTGCGCATGAAATGCGACAGGATTGTTATTGACAAAGGCACCAATTAATGCACGAATTCGGTTTGGATTACTCAGTGAAAATGAGCGGTGGGTAAGCAACTTTTTCACTGTAACAAGGACGTTTTTGTCTGGGCTTGTTGCGTTTAACGCTAACCACTTATCCATAACTAGTCCATCTTGGTGCCATTTGTTATCAAAGTCAGCTAATAATTCAATTCGACAATTAAGTTCCGCTTTTACCGCCACATTTAAGGCTGCTAAACAATCAGTCATATTATTTGCTTGATGATATTGCTGACTAACTAGTGTATTAGCGCGCGAATTATCATCCGCATAGGCTAATAAAGTTAAACAACAGTTTTTAAGTGACCGTTTAGCAATATCGTTATGTTCGATCTGATATTGTGGGGTTTTATTGTTGTTATAGATTGCACCTAATTCATCGTTAAGCTCATTAGCAAAACGTGTTAATAAAAAGTGGCGAACTTGGTAAATAGCAATAGGATCAACCACAGTAAATAAATTAGCCAACTCGTTTTCAGATGGTAAGGTTAATATTAAGGCAATAAGGAAAGGATCGGTATTTTCTGATAATAATACAGCTCTAAAGGCATCTAATACAGTATCAGGTAGGGTTAGCTTTTGATTTTTATGATAATTTTTTACATTTAAACGAACATATTTTGCTAATAGCATTTGAGCAGCATCATAACGGCTAAAGGCATTAGTCGCATGTTGCATTAGGAATATAAGATCATTATCTTGATAATCATAAGTTAACTTAACAGGCGCTGAAAAATCACGTAATAATGAAATAATTGGTTTTTCAGCCACATTATCAAAAATAAATTGTTGTTTGCTCTGCGTTAAATTTAAAATGTGGTGAATAGGTTTGCCTTGGTATTGTAATGCAATTATATCACCATTATGCCGATATAACTCGATATTAAGTGGAATATGCAGTGCTTGTTTTTGTGCCTGATCTTGAGTTGCAGGTGTACATTGTTCTACTGTCAGGGAATATTGTTGTTTTGTTTCATCATAATTATCGGTGACGGTTAGCTCTGGTGTACCAGATTGACTGTACCATAATTTAAACTGGGTTAAATCAATACCCGAGGCATCTTGCATGGCAGCCACAAAATCATCACAAGTTGCAGCACAACCATCATGGCGTTTAAAATAGAGTTTCATTCCCGCTTGGAATTTGTCCTCCCCTAGTAAGGTGTGCATCATACGGATAACTTCAGCCCCTTTTTCATATACAGTTACCGTATAAAAGTTATTCATTTCAATAACTTGATCTGGGCGAATCGGATGAGACATTGGGCTGGCATCTTCAGCAAATTGCACGGTACGTAAAAGTTTGACATCTTCAATACGTTTTATTGCACGTGATCCCATATCAGCGCTAAATTCCTGATCCCGAAAGACGGTTAATCCTTCTTTTAAGCTGAGTTGGAACCAATCACGACAAGTAACTCGATTGCCTGTCCAATTGTGAAAATACTCATGACCAATCACACCTTCAATGCCTAGGTAGTCATCATCTGTTGCCGTTTGAGGTTTGGCAAGCACATATTTTGAGTTAAAGATATTTAAACCTTTGTTTTCCATTGCTCCCATATTGAAAAAATCAACAGCAACAATCATAAAAATATCTAGATCATATTCAAGCCCAAAACGCGTTTCGTCCCAACGCATGGCATTTTTTAAGCTTGTCATCGCCCAGTGCGAACGATCTAAGTTACCTTTATCAACATAAATTTCTAAATCCACTTTCCGTTTTGATTGTGTGATAAATTGGTCTTTTAAAATATCAAAATCACCAGCAACGAGCGCAAATAAGTAGGCAGGTTTAGGAAAAGGATCTTGCCACTGAACCCAATGGCGCCCATCGGCAAGTTCGCCTTGTGCAATACGGTTACCGTTAGAAAGTAGGAAAGGGTAGCATTGTTTATTCGCTGTAATACGCGTTGAAAAACGTGCAAGCACATCAGGCCGGTCAAGATAATAGGTTATATGGCGAAATCCTTCCGCTTCGCATTGGGTACAAAGCGCATCGCCTGATACATATAAACCTTCCAGTGCAGTATTATCAATTGGTTTGATTTCATTAACAATAGTTAAAGTAAATTCTGTAGGAACATTTTGAATAACTAATCCTGTTTTAGTGAGTTGGTAATCATGCCATGGTTGCTCATTAATATTCACCGATATCAACTTAAGATCTTCACCGTCTAAAATTAAATCATTCGCTTGATTATTTTTTTGAAGCACACGGCTACGAGCGGTTACTGTTGTTATTTCTGGTGCTAAATCAAAATCAAGATCAATATCGGTAATGGTAAAATCGGGCACTTTATAATCAAGCCGATTTTTGGCAATAGGTTGCAATTCAGGTGTTTTTGTATTCATGTTATGATGACCTTTTGGTTTGTACTCAAATTATATGCTGTGCTAATTAGCATTATAGCGGATTAAAAACAATCTTATTACATAATTAATCTATATCTTCATTATTATTCTGCTATAATCTTAAGAATTTTCTTTAAAGTAATAGCAGTCAATTTACATGTTACCAGCGATAATTACATCAATACTAGATACTGATGCTTATAAGTTGCATATGCAACAAGCTGTCTTTCATCACTACCCAAATGCAACAGTTGTTGCCGAGTTTCGCTGCCGTAGCGATGATTTATTAGGACAATATGTTAATGAGATAAAGAATCAAGTCAAATTGATGGAATCATTATCACTAAATGATAACGAGTTTGATTATTTATCTCGCATTTCGTTTTTTAAATCGGACTACTTAAATTGGTTAAAAAACTGGCGTTTTAACAGTGAATTACTAACAATTAAAAATGACAATGGGTTGCTGGTTATTCGAATCGAAGGTAAATGGTTAGATGTTATTTTATGGGAAGTGCCATTACTTGCGATCATTAGTGAAATAGTTCACAAAGATCGTTCGCCCAATATTGGTGTTCCTGAAGCCTTAGTAAGGCTAAAAGATAAATTGGCGTTGTTTGATAAAAAAACAGCTAATATAGATATGTCAGGCTTTAACTTAATGGATTTTGGCACACGTAGGCGTTATTCGTTTGCAGTGCAAGAGGCGGTTGTTAATTATTTAAAAAATAATTTTAATAATTTTCATAGTACTAGCAATTATTTACTTGCTTATCGTTTAGGCCTAACTCCTGTTGGAACGCAAGCACACGAGTGGTTTCAAGCTCATCAGCGCCTAAGCTCAAATCTGGAAGATTGCCAAAAAAATGCACTGCAAGTTTGGCTAGACGAGTATACCAACGATTTAGGTGTTGCTTTAACTGATTGTATTACTATGGATGCGTTTTTACAGGACTTCAATTCCCATTTTGCCTCTTGTTATCAAGGATTACGGCATGACTCAGGCGATCCAATGAAATGGGGTGAAAAAGCGATTGCGCATTACCAACAATTAGGCATTGATCCTAAAACAAAATTGCTAGTATTTTCAGACAGCTTAAATTTTGATAAAGCGATTAGCATTTATCAACACTTTAATCATCGTGTAAAATTGTCTTTTGGTATAGGTGGTTTTTTAGCTTGTGATATTCCATCGCCAGATTTTAATACTAAATCTTTGAATATTGTAATTAAATTGACAGAATGTAATAATCAGTCAGTCGCTAAATTATCCGATAGCCCTGGAAAGACTATCTCTCAAGATTTAGCTTTCGTTAATGAATTAAAACGGACGTTCAGTGTTAAGTATTAATCAATAATCTAACTTAACATAAAAATAAACAACTAGAAATAATTTATAAAAGCGCGTCCTAACAAAAACTTTTGATATTTTGTGTGTAGTAAGTGGCATTAAAAAGGCTGGAAATGCCAGTATTAGTTTAGATATAACATTAAATAATGTAGAGATGGAAAA
>NZ_LZGZ01000073.1:0-17566 GCF_001690515.1 Gilliamella sp. Fer4-1
TACTAAATAGCCAGTTACCTTTTGGGCTAAATTAGGATTTGCTAAATCTATTTTTTTACAGTTTAATGCTTTTGCGACTTTTTTAAGATCCAAATGACTATTGACAGGCAATACACAAACCGCCAACGTTTTATTATTACCGTTTAAACTCACAATCAAGGTTTTAAATACCTGTGCTGCTATAACATTTAAACTGAGATCAAGTTTATCAACTGCTTCTTGCCCATAGTTAGTTTGGTTGGGATCGTGTTTATATTGGTGGATATTAAATTTGATTTTTAACTTTTTAAGTAAATCAATTGCAGGAGTCATAGTTTTTATCCAATAGATTTAGTTAAATCAAAATAGTATAGGGAAAATGATATCCTTACCAAAATAAAGTTGGGAAGGATATGAATAACAATTAAAGAATTAATTTGTGGTCTTCTTGATTTTTATCATCATTGTTAGGCGATGCTACTGAGTTAGATGCACTATTTGCTA
This sequence comes from Gilliamella sp. Fer4-1, assembly GCF_001690515.1. Classification (NCBI taxonomy): domain Bacteria; kingdom Pseudomonadati; phylum Pseudomonadota; class Gammaproteobacteria; order Orbales; family Orbaceae; genus Gilliamella; species Gilliamella sp. Fer4-1. The sequence goes on from NZ_LZGZ01000073.1 coordinate 484, forward strand.
GCGTATAAAGACGATAGAAGAAGCTAGTAACAAAAGCATCAAAAAAGATACTACAGAAAGAGAAGATTGTATCAAGGACAAAATTGTCACTATCAAATGCAATAGCTAATCGAGCAAAAGCCATCACAAATGCTAGGTAGATTAATACCATCAAAATAGCTGAGCGCCACTGTGTTTTTGATAATTGAATGCTTAATGAAAGTGAGTCAAGAATATTGCTTTGATTAGGCTCAACCAGCGAAGCAAAAAAGAAGTTACAAAAGATAACTAAAATTAGGGTTGGAATTAGTAGTACTAAAAAAATTAATATAAAAATAAGTGCCTTAGGTAAAAACAAATTTAGACTAATAAGCACTATAGATAACATAAATGAGACTAAAAATATAAAGACGCCAATGATAAGATAAAAAATAATAATTTTTAATGTATTTGATAACGCTTTAGATAGTAATAGATTAAAATTAAGTTTATCGCTGATATAAAGGTTAGAAATTGTTGCTATACTAATTGCTTTTAAAATAATGCCAATTAACAATGTTAACATCACGAATAAAACATAGTTAGTTAAATTTCGTGAAAAATAGATTTGTTCAACTAGATTTTGTTTGTCAAAGAAAGAATTAAAAAACGCATGAATTAAAGCTAGCGTTATACTAACAAGAACAAATTGCGTAATACGATTACAAATAAAATTGCGAGTTTGTGTAAAAGTTAAAGAAAAAGGGATTTGTTTTTGCATTTCTATATAAGTTCCTTATAGGTGGTAACAACTTTAGTTACCACAATTTATAATATAAATAATCAAGCTTCTAAGCTAAGCTTGCAATAATGAAATATCAGCGACTTTTAAGAATAGGTTTTGTAGCTTTTTCAACAGTGCTAATCGATTAAGTTTAATTTTTTCATCGTCAACCATAACCATGACTGAATCAAAAAATGCGTTTACAGTGTCTTTTAGCGACGATAATTCAACTAACGCATCTTGATAACGACCTTGGTTAAAATAAGGCGTAAGTTTATCGGTTAAAATTGCCAATTTTTTAGCTAATTCGCCTTCAGCGCCTGCTTCTAGCAAGGCTGCATTGATCTGCTCTGGAATAGCAATCTCGGCTTTAGATAAGATATTTGATACTCGTTTATTCGCTTCTGCTAATGATGAGGATTCTGGCAAGGTTCTAAAGTGAGTAACTGCTTTAATGCGCGCATCAAAATCAGCCGGTTTTGTTGGATTAAGCGCTAAAACCGCTTGAATAGTATCAATAGCAAAGCCTTGTTCTTGATACCAAGCGCGGAAACGACCTTGCATAAAATTAACAATATCTTCAACTACATTTTTATTATTCAGTTTTTCGCCATATAACGATGTGGCATAATTTGCTAATTCAACAAGATCTAACAGCAATACTTTCTCAACAATGATGCGTAATATTCCAATAGCCGCTCTGCGCAATGCAAAAGGATCTTTGTCACCTTTAGGATGCTGACTGATGCCAAAAATACCCGCTAAGGTATCCATTTTTTCAGCAATAGAAACTGTACAAGAAACCACAGTACTTGGTAACTCATCACCAGCAAAACGTGGTTTATATTGTTCTTCAATTGCAGTAGCTACTTCAATATTTTCGCCGTCTTTAAGCGCTAAATAGCGCCCCATAATACCTTGTGTTTCAGGAAATTCGAAAACGGTATTGGTTACTAAATCGCATTTAGTTAATTTACCTGCTCGTTTCGCTTGTTCAATATTTGCGCCAATTTTTTCAGCAATAAAGCCGGATAGTAGCTCAATGCGAATTGATTTCTCTTTAACTGTTCCAAGCTGTTGTTGGAATAAGACTGTTTCAAGGCGAGGCAAGCGATCTTCTAAACGCTGTTTTAAATCGGTTTGGTAAAAGAATTCAGCATCAGCAAGGCGTGGGCGAACCACTTTTTCATTACCCGAAATCACAACTTGTGGATCTTTCGATTCAATATTCGCCACAAAAATAAAGTTTGGTAATAATTTGCCTTGTTTATCATAAACAGGAAAGTATTTTTGATCGCCTTTCATGGTATAAACCAGTGATTCGGCTGGAACTTGTAAAAATCGCTCTTCAAATTTAGCGGTTAGTACAACAGGCCATTCAACGAGAGAACAGACTTCTTCAAGTAGCGTGTCAGTTAAATCAGCCTTACCATGAAGTTTAGCCGCTTCGCTTTCGGCTTGTTGCTTAATCATAGCTTTTCGCTTGTCATAATCAGCAATGACTTTACCACGCTGTTCTAAAATGTCGGGATATTGATCGGCATTATCGATAGTGAACTCTTGTTCTCCCATAAAACGGTGACCACGAATAACGCGGTTTGACTCAATATCTAAAATGGTACCAGGCACCAGCTCATCACCATACAACATGGTGACCGTATGGCATGGACGAATAAATTCGACTTGACGAGCTGCCCAACGCATTGGTTTAGGGATAGGTAATTTGCTTAATGCCGTTTTAACCATATCACATAAAAGATTAACTACTGGTTGACCTTTTTGATTGTGAGTATAAGAAAGCCATTCGCCTTTATCCGTTTTTATACGCTCAGCTTGATCAACGGTAATACCACATCCTCGCGCCCAACCTTCGGCCGCTTTAGTTGCATTACCATTGGCATCAAATGCTGCACTGACCGCAGGACCACGTTTAACAATTTGGCTATCGGGTTGTGTGTTATTTAAATTTAAGACTTTTAACGCTAAACGGCGAGGAGATGCATACCAAAGTACTTCGCCATGTTCTAAATTGGCATTATCAAGCTGCTGTATAAAATTAGCCGCAAAGCTTTCTGCTAATGTGCGCAGTGATTTTGGTGGTAACTCTTCGGTACCAATTTCCACTAAAAATGTTTTTTGCATAATCTTTTAATTCCTACTTTGATGCACTTTCGTTAGACTGTGAATTTTTGCACATAGGAAATCCAAGTGCTTCACGTGATGCGTAATAGGCTTCCGCCACCATTTTGGTTAATGTTCTGATGCGTAAAATATAACGTTGTCGCTCAGTCACTGAAATCGCTTTACGTGCATCAAGTAAATTAAAACAGTGAGCTGCTTTTAATATACGTTCATAAGCAGGTAGTGGCAGAGGTTTTTCTAGCTCAAGTAAATACTTTGCTTCTTTTTCGTGTTGTTCAAAACAATAAAATAAAAACTCAACATTCGCATATTCAAAATTATAAGTGGATTGCTCAACTTCGTTTTGATGAAACACATCGCCATAAGTCGTTTTACCAAATGCACCATCACTCCAAACTAAATCATAAACGCTATCGACGCCTTGAATATACATCGCTAAACGTTCAAGTCCATAAGTAATTTCACCGGTAACTGGTTTACATTCAAGGCCACCAACTTGTTGAAAGTAAGTAAATTGCGTTACTTCCATACCGTTTAACCAAACTTCCCAACCTAGCCCCCATGCACCAAGCGTTGGGTTTTCCCAATTGTCTTCAACAAAACGAATATCATTAACAGTGGGATCAAGTCCTAACTGTTTTAACGAGCCTAAATACAGCTCTTGGATATTATCAGGAGAAGGTTTTAAGATAACTTGAAATTGGTAATAATGTTGTAACCTATTTGGATTTTCGCCATAGCGACCATCAGTTGGCCTACGTGATGGCTGAACATAAGCTGCATTTATCGGTTCTGGGCCCAATGCACGTAAACAGGTCATAGGGTGAGAAGTCCCCGCACCCACTTCCATATCTAAAGGCTGAATCACTGTACAGCCTTGATTCGCCCAGTAATCTTGTAACGTAAGAATTAACCCCTGAAAGGTTTTGACATTAAACTTTTGCATGATGTTATCTTTATGGTTGAATTGATATTTCGACTATTTAAATAGTGCTATAGTTTATACTTTTTATCAATACTTGTGAAATGCCTAATTTTATTCTATTTGATATATTGCCTAATTGGGTTGAAGTTGTTAAAAAGATATAAAAGGCTACCCAATAAACAAATGTCGTGTTTTATAGTTCATTGATTTAAATGGGAATAAAAAATCAAATAAAATCAATATGTTTTCTGAATGTTTTTAGGGGGGAAATGGAGGGGATTAAGAATTTTGTGGATAAAATTAACGGTTGATGAAGATTCGTTGCTTATTGATTTTTATGATAAAAAAAACATACCATATGCATGGTTGCCGAATGTTGTCTACAGCCATCAGACTTTGTTGCGCGGTTTTAATACACTAGCACTAATTTGTTCCCGATAAAATGGTATCTCACCAAACATCCCTGTTTGGTGGGCACATTCTGATGCCAATAAAAATAGTTTTAATAACTTTTTAGTGATACAAAAGGATTCAGTTTTTATAAAAGGCAAAACAAAAAATTTAATAAAATCAATTGCTTTTCTGAATATTTTTTTGCGTAAAATTAAGGTTATTTTGGGAATTGGGTGGGGGAAATACCCTAAACCAAAGTAGCCAAAATAACTAATTTTATACCTAAACAAAAATGTACGTGAAAGTTTTGATGATGCTTTCTAGTTTTATTAGAAATCTAAGCAAAGCAAGATTACATTACCAATATTCTATTCCACGTACTATTTTTCTCTCTATATTCACCAATTTTGTTTCCGCATTTTCTTCATTATCGTCTGTTAAAATTCTTGTTTCGGCTGTCCAATCTCCATACACATTCCTATTATGATAAGATGATATTGTAAATACCCCAAACTTATTACACAACTCACGTAGAAAATCATGCTGCTTGTTTTAGTGTTTTATACTCAATCGGTGTCATGTTATTTAATGCCTCATGCGGTCTTTCGGTGTTATAAATCGTTAACCATTCTTCAGTTATGCTCCTTGCTTGCGCTAAGTTGTTAAAAAGATATAAATCGAGTACTTCAGTACGATAGGTACGATTAAATCGTTCAATATAGCCATTTTGATAAGGGCTACCGGGCTGGATATAATTAATGGTTATATCATGTGATTTAGCCCAGTTTATAAAGGTTTTTCCTGTAAATTCTGGCCCATTATCGACCCGTATTTTTAATGGATACCCATGATATTCGTCCAGTTTATCTAAGTAACGGGTAATCCTTCCTGCGAGTAAGCTTACTGCAATATCAATCCCTAATGCCTCACGATTAAAGTCATCGATGACATTGAATGTTCTAAAGCGACGTTGATTACGACTACTGTCACTCATAAAATCCATTGACCAACATTCACCTTGTTTACTGGGTGCTGATAGTCTTTCTGGGCATCGTGGAGGAATACGTTTTTTACGCTTTACCCTGAGATTAAGCTTTAATTCACAATACACCCGATATACCCGTTTATGATTCCATTGATAGCCGAGCTTTCTGATACGATTAAAACATTTAGGAAAGCCCCAGCGTAAATGCCTATCTGTAATAGCATTCAGCACCGAAACAATCACCGAGTCATCCAGTAACTTAGGTTGATAATAGTAAGCACAACGGCTTAAGCCTACAATGGCACAACTCATCGTAATAGTAACTGAATGATTTTGTTGTAGTTGCTGCGCCTACGTTTTACGTGCCCCAGTTGGCACTAAAGCTTTTTTATGATTTCTTCCTGAAGCTGGAATTTTAAGCTCAGTTCGGCAAACATCTGCTTAAGCTTGCGGTTTTCATCCTCAAGCTCCTTTAAGCGTTTGATATCCGACGTTTCCATTCCGCCGTATTTTTCTCGCCATTTATAGAAAGTTGAATTACCCATGCCATATGTACGGCACAACTCTTTAACGGGAATACCTGCCTCTGCTTCTTTTAAAATAGCTACGATTTGATGTTCAGCCATTTTTTTCATAATTGAATCCTCTTTTACTTTTATCATAGAGAATTTTCTACTTTTTTGCTGTACTATTTTAGGGGATAACTACAATTAGTCACATCACCAGCCATTAATACAATAGAGAAAATGATTCCTGATGCGATAATTACAGGTAAAAATTTGCTAATACCGATATTTAATGCTCTAAATATTTCAGTTCCAATGCTATCTTTAACAACTTTTGTTGACATTATTTCGGCATTATCAAAAATATGGGCAGTATTTTTAACCGCATCACCCGTACTAACTTTAAAAATGTTTTTATACGGTTCAAGCCTATCGGCATTTTCAATTGAAATCTCAGAGGCTAATATAATGACATTAGCCTGTTTAAGATCTTGTTCTGTTAATGAATTTTCAATACCTGCCGCACCTTGAGTTTCAACTTTATAATCCCAGCCACGCTTCTTCGCTTCATTTTCAATTTTTTGTTTAGCAATATAAGTATGTGCCATGCCTGCTGTACAAGCACAAATTGCAACAATCTTCTTTTTATTCATATAGACCTCGAATCTTATTTGCTACAGATTGAATATCAATTTTAAGTAAATCTTGAATAAAATCATCATCAGCTAGATTGGATGCTAATTTAGCAATAATGGCTAAGTGTTCTTTATTAGCATTTTCTGGTGCACCAATCAAAATGACTAATTTTACTTTGTTGCCATTATTCCAAATAATGCCATCAATATATTTTCCAACAACTATAAAGGGCATTTTAACCACAATGCTTTTAGCGTGAGGTAAAGCGACATCTGGCAACACATCCGTTTCCATTTCTTGTTCATGAATCATTACATCTTCAAAAAAGGTTTTGACATCAGTCAAATATGCTTGGCTAGTTTCAGCCATTAAATTAATCACTGCTGATTTTTGATTGACAATATCACGGGTTAAATCAACCGATAAAACAGGAATAGATAACATAGATAGATCCTCTTTTTGATAATAGGTTTCCGCAATGGCTTAATTTTCACTCTATACTGTAAATTTAATATACAATAATTTATATACACTCACATTGATTTTGCCTAGCAAATATTAGATATCGATCACAAATATGAAAATTGAAACTTAAGCTTTAACCAAGCAATTTGAATTTAATTAACCTAAAATAACTAGTGACATGGTTTAAAGCTTATAATCTACACGCTTTAATAATTTTTACTAAAAATTAGCTTGCATAATTATTATAATGTGGCAGAATTCCTTGCCGCTTTCAGCGGGTAAAAAGGCAAAACTATACTTAGTAGTTTTTTATTGTTTTTCGGGACAGAGGAGCAAATTAAATCATGTCCGCAATAAAAATGAAACGAGTTTTAACCACACCTGCATTAATTGCATTTGGTTTAGCTTATATGGTTCCTTTAGGGATCTTTACCACTTATGGGGAAGTCACTGTTGCCAGCAATGGACACTTACCTGTAGCCTATATCATCACCCTTGCAATGATATTTTTCACAGCATTAAGTTATTGCCGAATGGCAAATAAACTGCCTATCGCTGGTTCTGCTTACACCTATGTACAACGAACCTTTGGTGGAAAAGTCGGCTTCTTAGTTGGTTGGGCGCAAATTCTTGATTACCTATTCTTACCGATATTAAATTATTTAGTTTTGGGTATATATCTACATGATCTATTTGATTGCATTCCAGCTTATGTTTTTGTATTGGGATCTCTTATAACTGTCAGTATCTTAAACTATCTTGGAATAAAACTAATCAATTGGGTCAATTTTAGCTTGAATTTTATTCAAGTCGTGTTCATCATACTGTTTATTACTTTAACATTAAATAGTGTCCATTTAACACCTGATGCAATGGAAAAACCATTATTAGTCACAACAGATGATTTCAGTGGATTACTATCTGGCGCAGCCATATTATGCCTTGCATTTTTGGGCTTTGATGCAATAGCTACACTAGCCGAAGAATCAAATGACGCTAAAAAATCATTACCAAAAGCAATTTTATACACCGTACTTATTGCCGGATGTATATTCTTAATTGTTTCGTATTGTGCGCATTTAGCTTATCCAGAATGGACTGATTTTATAGACAACAAAGATACCGCAAGTTTGGATGTCGTGCGTCGTGTTGGTGATATTAGTCAATTGGGTGGAGAGTTCATGTATAACTTCTTCCAAGCGGCTTACGTAACTGGTGTTTTTGCCTCAGCAATGACAGCACAAACCAGTGTCTCTAGAATTTTTTATGCAATGGGTCGTGAAGGTGTGTTACCAAAACAGATCTTCTATAGAATTCATCCACGTTTTAGAACGCCTTATTTATCAATTATTTTTGTTGCTTGTTTTTCATTACTATCGTTAGTATTAGAGCTTAGCTTAGTTGTTTCTATGATTAGTTTTGGCGCATTAGTTGCATTTACTTTTGTTAATTTATGCGTAATTAAAAGCTATCTAGGCGGAAACGCAAAGAAAACAGTACCAATGCTTTTAAAATATGGTTTAATGCCTACTATTGGTGTTTTACTTTCATTATGGTTATGGACAAGTCTCGAAACGACAGCAATGACCGTCGGTTTAATTTGGTTGGCGTTTGGATTCTGTTATTTACTTTATCTAACTAAATGTTTTACTAAATTATTACCATCAATTGATCCTAATGAATTGAATTCAATCATTAAAGATTAATTTAATCTTTTTAAATAGGTCTACTTAAAAGTTTAGTTACGTCTTTTTTAAAAATGATTCCGTCGACCTTAGTCGACGGAATAATGAAATATTTGATGTTAGTCTGATTAACTCAGTTAATTACTCACCAAAACCAGTAGCAAATAATTCACGAATTTCATTCATTGCTGCTTGTTCATCTTCACCATCACAAATGATTTCAACGGTTGAGCCACCTTTAACACCAGCACCAAGTAATCCCATCATACTTTTCAATTTAATTGCTTTGTCATTATAAACAAGCTCAATTGATGATTTATAGCGACCGGCTAATTTAACAAGTGTTGTAACAGGGCGTGCATGCAAGCCGGTTGAATTTTTTACTACCATTTGTTCTTTTAACATAATAAAGTCCTTATTTCTATCTTAATGTTAATACAATACTTGTATTTATATCATAAATTAAACTGTTTTGCTCTTTTTTTACGTGTATATTTTTTAATTTATCTAAACTGCCTGGTTATCTACAGTTAACATAAGGTTATACCCAAAAATAGCGCATAACGTGAAAAAAGATAGGTGCAGTAAAACAGACAGAATCAAGACGATCAAGCACACCACCATGACCACCGATTAGCCTTCCCCAATCTTTTACACCTCTATCACGTTTAATGGCTGACATAACCAATCCCCCCAAAAAACCTAGTAACGTAAGCATAAGTGAAATTAAACCAGCTTGTATAAAGCTAAAAGGGGTTATCCAAAATAAACAAGCACCTAGTAAACTTGCTGATATTATTCCACCAATAAATCCTTCAATGGTTTTAGATGGTGATAAATTCGGGCTAATTTTGCGTTTGCCAAACAACTTACCAAATACGTATTGCAATACATCAGAAAGTTCAACAACTAACACTAAATAAGCAATTAATAAAAGGTTACGATCTTGATAATTATCAATAGGTAATGTTAATAGTGCTGGTACGCAAGAAATACTATAAACCGTAATCATTACCCCCCATTGCACTTCAGCAGTTCTTGCTAAAAAATTATCTGCTGAGCCGGTTATTGTTGCCAATATCGCTAATAATAAAAAACCATAAACAGGAATAAAGATACTAAACAATCCATACCATGATATAGCCACTAAAATATATTGCACGGGTAAAGCAATACAATAAGCAAATATCAAAACATAAAAATCATAACGATTAACAGGAGTTAAACTGAGAAATTCGCGTAATGCAATGCCTGATACGACAAAGAATAAAAAAATAACAGCTAATTTTCCTATTAAAAAAGCAATACCAATAATTGCCACCATCACCCACCATGCATTGATGCGAGTATTCAGGTTATCAATGACTTTATTAGGGCTATTAAGTCGTTTTTTTAACAACCAACCAATAATAGAAGCCATCACAAGTAAAATACCGATACCAACAAACAATAATAAAGTATCTTTTTGATAATTAGACATTGTTGCTTTCCTTTATTACTTGTTTAATATGACGGTACATTTTAACTAAACGCTTATTAACATAATTGGATAATGCCACTGATCCATGCGCCTATTAACAACATGATTTGTATTACTAGCGCAATAATTTGTTGTTTAAATAGCTTTAAGGTTCCTTGTTGGCGCTCGGTAATAGTTCGTGTTGCTAATGGCTTAGATTTAATTAAATGAAAGTCCATTAATGCATTATCTAAATCAATAAGTGTATTGATTAAGCATTCATTGCTGGTAGCTAAATAATCAAATAACTTTTTGTCAAATTTGATCCGTAATGCATAATAAATACCAACTATTCCCATAATAAAGGCCAGAAAATAAAAAATAGTTGGTAATAAACTGCTATTAATCATTCCACTTGTTATCAACGCAAAAAGTAAGGCGGTAATGGTTAATAGTAACGAAAATATACCGATAGGTAAACTGATAGAGAGTATACTGCAAAATGTCACCAACGATGTTTGACTAACTTTTGCTGTTTTTGTTGTTATTCCTGCATCATCATGATTTAACATATTTATTTTCTTCTTGTTATTTTTGAATACCAATTCAACAAAATTAATTGTTGTTTAGCCGTAATAACCACGCTATGACGATATAATTTTACTGTAGCTATAGCCTCATTTAAGCTGGTTACTCTTTGGGTCATTAATAACCAAGCAATAATAGCCGTAGCACTGCGTGAATACCCCAACGCACAACAGACTAATAATTTGCCCTGCTTATGATACTTTTCAATAGTTTCGGCCGCTTGTTGACACTCTTCAATGGTAAGTGGTGTCATATCCAATACTGGAATCAATTTATAATGACCATTAAATTGAGTTATTGGTAATTCAGCACAAAGATCTACAATCGATGTAAACTGATTGGCTTGTAATATCTTATTAGACGGTATACGACCTAAATAAACATTATCAATAATCAAATCCGTTGGATTATTTTTAAATGTCCATAATCGTGAATTAACCCACATAATAATAAAATAAGGCAAATATAAAATAGTAACAGCTAAATTAAAGTGGCCATTAGTCTGTTTTTGAAATCCTGCTGCGCCAAATAATAAATAATTGAGGGAAACCAATAAAAATGCACCTGAAACCCATAATAACCATAATGCCCAAGAAAAAAAGTAGATAGCAGAACAAAACGACAATAAAAACAGTAAAAAATAGGCGCTACCCCACACATATTGTTTAGGTAATTGATCGTTTGTTATTGGCGATAAATGATTGTCTGGCCATAACCAAACACAAAAGCACCCTACCCAAAGCCCAGTTGGGATGTCAAAGAAATGATGTTGCCAAGTGGTTAATACTGATAAACCGATCAATAAACACCAAATATGCAAAATATAGCGCCATATTCCTCGAAAATAACGGGCGTAAAATTGCCATAAAATAACCAATAAGGGAATATGAAGCGATGGTGCTTGATTAAAAGGTTTATCAAATCCCATTAAAATATCAAATAATAGCCCCGATAATCCATCTAATACAGGGCGCTCAAAAGAATACTTTAGCGGAAAGATCAAAAAGCAAGCTATGCAAATAATCTGAGCAGATAAAAGACGAAAACAGAGAATTTTTAGTGTTCGATAAGAACTAGCCAGCAAAATTGCAAGCCCATACATACAGTCTATCGACCAATAAGGTATGATAGACCAAGGCCATAAAGGAATTGATCTTTCCCATTCAAAAACGATACTTCCGACATCGTTACGTGTAGAAGTAAACCAGTTTGCAAAATTATAGCTAGTAAAAAAGAACACGGTCAAACTTATTAACCATATTAATTTATAAGTAATCAGCTTATTAAACCGCCATGTTACGCTAGTCATGACTAATTATTTCATTCGTTGTGCAAGTGATACAGTAAAAATGCCCCATTGATCAATACGCATGGTTATTTTTCTAAAACCAGCCGATGCAACCAATTGATCCATTTCCAGTTGCGTACGCCTGCGCATAATCCATGGCTTTCCATCTCGATGAGATGTTAAAGCTCTTGCAATAAACTCTAGCTGTGGATGCCATGGCTGATTGGTATAAATTAAATATCCTCCTTCAGGAATAGATTCAGCGAGCCCTGCTAAAGAATCACGTAACATCTGATTATCACTAAATAGCTCATATAATCCCGAAACCACAGCTAATGTGGGATTAGGTGACAATTGGGCTAATTGCTGTCGATTAAAGGCGTCTCCTTTTTCAAAACGCGCGATAGCCGTTAAGCCTTTTTCTTCTATTAATGCTCTACCTTTTTGTACATTAATATCGCTGTAATCTCGTAATAATACAGAATTAGGTTTGTTGGCAATTTGATTAACCGTTTCTAAAATATAACGCCCGTGCCCTGCTGCTATATCAACAATATTCACAGAATGGTTCTGTTCGTGTAATTTATTGATCGCTAATTTTAATAGTTCTTCAAGATGCTCTTTACGTTGCCGAATGCCTCGCCAACCAATCGATTGAAGATAGATATAATCAAAAAAACGTCCTAGTTTTGATGTTCCTGATGGTTCATTACGATAAACATAATCAAGTGTGCTGCCCGAATCAAATCCAGTATCAAATCCTAATTTGATCCCGTCTGAGAGTTTGCTAGCATATTTTAAATTAGCTTTAATAAATCGCCAATATAAAGGCTTAATCCAACCTGATGGCGGCAATATTAAATTATCAGCCTCTTGCCTTGTGTATCCCATTAAATCAGCATTGGTTAATAATGGCACGCATGGTTGATTAGTAAAACAACCAATAATAAATCGTCTTGCATAATCAATTGCTAATTTACGATCTTTTTCACCAAAAGTATCATGATAAAACCCAGGTAATATATGAAATTCTTTTTGTTCTGTACCTAAATTATTGTAAAACAGTTTTTGTTGTTTACGCTTAACGACATAATCTGAACCAGAAACTAATAACTGTGTTGGTACCGTTATCGCATTTGCATCTTTAACAATGCGATCGGACACTGCATATAAATCCAAAAGTAAGCGTACTGATATTGGTCGTGTTATTAATGGATCTTCTGTGAAAGATTGTGCTCGCTCAGCATCATGTGTCAGCAATTTAGGTTTTACATAACTATTAACAAAAAAGTTACCTTTCAAGTTATACAGTAATTTTAAACCTGGCACAGCTAATGGTACATATAATTTTATGTCAAAAGCTGGCGAACCAAGTACTAAAGCACGAATATTTGGCACATAATCATGTACCCATGCTGAAGCGATAACCGCCCCCACACTTTGGGCTATAATAGCAATATCTTCTTGGCATATATCATACTCATGCATAATATGCTCAATAAAACAGTTTGCATCTTTAATTAAAGTCGCAAAATTAGGAGCATCACCACGTTCACCCTCGGATTGCCCATTACCTCTCGCATCCCAAGCAAAAATCTGATAATCGGATAGATTTAACTCATCAGCTAGATGAGCAACTCGCCCAGAGTGTTCATGACCACGATGAAAAAGAACAATTGCTCTCGAAGGTTTAGCATTGCTGTCACTATCAACTGCTGGCCAATAACGGTAAAATAATTGACAGCCATCATGGCTAATAAATGTTTTTTCTTGCTGTTCACGCATAACTTATACCTTGTTATTTTTTGATTCTTGTAATCCCTTTCTGACTCTATTAATCACAGTAATTAATAGCAAAAAGGTAATAAGCAACAATAGTATATTGAGCCAATCAAGTGGCAATAAATAGCTAGCAATCCCCAAACTAATTAGACTAAACGCAAAAGCACGATCACTTTTACCCATTGGTCCATCATAACGTCGTGAACAACCAACCATCAGACCTAACACGCCAACATACTCCGTTAAAAATGATAACAAAACAATGGCTATCACCAAACTGGTTTCGACTTGATTTATTTGTGTAAAGATTAATAGCAACGCACAATCCGAAACCACATCACACATCTCATTCAAATAAGCCCCTAAATTTGATTTTTGGTTATATTCTCTTGCTAACATACCGTCAATAGCATTAAGCGCCATACGGATAAACATCCATATTGGAATAAGACCAAAAATCCATTGATAAGCGGTAAATCGACCAACAATAAAAGCGATTAAAATTGATCCAAAACCCGCTATTAGTGTTACCTGGTTAGCGGTTACATTGGCATTATAAAGATAATCGGCATAAGGTCGAAGAAATGCTTGGAATTTAGGTTTTAATTGATAAATCGACAACACGATTAATCCTTATTATAAATGCATAACTACGATTAATTTTTATAAACTATACCATAATATTGTGACTATATAATGATTAATTCAATTTAGCCATGTGGGCTTTAATGAACTAATCATACTTTCAGTTTATTTTTAATAATCTAATCAAATAGCTAAATCCCCTTTTCTAATCCTTGCTTAGCGATAGCTATCACATTCTTTAAATCAACACCTTGCGCTTTGGCAGCAAAAATGCAACCACAATAACATTGCCGATATACATCATACTCTTTGCAAAGTTCAACCGAACGCTTATAACCATTATTCTTTTTAAAATCAGAAGGAAGATAATTTACTGAAAAAAGCTCTTGAATTTCAAATCCAAGATCATTAATTTTTTGACTATTTTTTTTAGGGCTAAGCGTTAATGCACTAGCAAAATAATCGAATCCCAATTCTTGGGCTTTAATCGCTGCTAAGTCTAAACGCATTTTGTAACAAATATGACAACGCTCGCCACCTTCTGGAGCATCACGTAAATGGCTAACTTTCTTAATAAATTCCGCTGGCTGGTAAGGTGCTTCTAAAAATTGCACATTATTACCTGTTTTTTGATTAAAATCAGCAATAAATTTTTGTTGAACCATACTACGATGCTCATATTCAATTCGAGGATGAATATTTGAATTTGCAAAATAAATGGTAATATCCGCATACTGGGCTAAATACTCTAAAACATAGGTACTACAAGGTGCACAGCAACTATGAATCAATAATTTAGGCCGCACCGATTTAGATTGCCAATGAGCTATCACCTCTTTTAATACAGAATCGTAATTTACTTTATTATGTGGATTTAATTTTTCTAGAATATTTTTAGCATTGATTAACATGAGGACTCTTTTATTTATTATTTTGATGAATAAAGTCTTTATGGCGCGCTATGATATAGATATATATGCTGCGACACAAGATCAATACTTAAATCTTCATATTGAAATGTATAATTTACTTAAAAGATTTTGCTAAAAAACAAATTAATTGATATGACCACAAATAATTTAATTTAAAAAAATTGCAATAATAGATCATTTGTAAATAACCAAATGGTATAGAAAACTGAATATTTTTTACAAAATATAATAAAAATAAAAAATAGTTAAATCAATTTTGTTAATACATTGAATAAATATTATAAAACGGATATATAACAGTATTTAGCTTTCTTTACTAGCATTTGCTATCATTGCCTTTTGCACGTACCGCTTTTCTAAAATAAAAGCGATACCAAAATAGACAATAGTTAATATCCACAAATGCCAATATTGCTGGCTAAATTCAGAAAAGCTTGCGCCCATTTGGTTAATTTTTACCGAACCGACTATAGCGGGTACTGCAGGAAATATATCACCAATCAAATGAAATAAAGGGGGCATTAATTCTTTAGGCCAAGAAATCCCCGTAGTAAAAAATACAATCATACTTGATGGTAAAATTAAGCAAAATACATCGCTCACCGTATGGATAAAATGTGATAAAACTTTACCTAATGATGCGGTAGCCAAAATAAAGGGGATAATAAACGATAAAGAAACAAAAAGATGACTTAGGCGAGGTAAGTCATACCAATAGTTTGCAACTACGGTATAAATAATAAAATAAATCAAATAAAGTATTAAGTAAGTGAATAGTTTACCTAAAAGTAGTAATAGTGCAGAAGATGCTGCATCCTTCTGCTTGTGAATGAAAGCCATTTCAAAATGAGAATTTTTACTAAATAGCCGACATAATGTACTACCAATAAGTAATGTTTGATTTAAAATCAAAATAAAAGCTGCTGGAATGATATAGGTTGCATAGCCTGATTGAGGATTAAATAGGCTAATTAACTGAGTATTGAAAGGTGAAACATTATTAGTTGCTACTGCTGGATCGACGCCTTGTGCTATTTTACGTAAAATTGAAATCTTAGCACCAAAATTACTGGAAACAGTGTTAATTGCAGTTGCGACATTACTATAAATTAAAATATAGCTTGCATCACCATAATAGGAAATAGGACTAGCTTTTCCCTCTAAGATATGTTGCTCAAAACGATAAGGTATCAGTAATACCCCATAGATTTTACGTTCTTCTATAAGCTTTTTAGCAGTCTCTAAATCCTCAATATGCAAGTCTATTTTAATCGATTTATTGGCATCGATTTGCCTTACTAACTCTCGACTATAGTTAGTATTATCTTGGTCGATAACTGCAATAGGTACGTCACGTATAGCTTCATTCAAATAAGGTTGTGGATAAAAGAAGAAATAGATAAATATCCCAACAAACATGACGCTAAGTATTGCCTTGGTTTGGAAAATACGTTTTAATTCATCATAGGAAATTAATAATAAAGATTTAATCATATTAACCGCCTACGTATCTTTCGTAGCACAAGAGTAATAAGAATTGACATCACGCTAAATTGGACAAATAAATAAACAAATGGTTCTAATGAAGTAATAAAATTTGGTTTTCTTAATGTTTGATCAAGCCGAATTTGTATATACCATGTTACAGGTAATAAAGCCCCCCAAATATAAGCAAAAGCATTCATTGAAATACGGGGGAATATAAGCCCTGTAAACCCAAAACAAGGAGATGCAAGTAAACTTGCACCGCCATAAGCTTGTGCTAATGTTGAACCAACTAGACCAAAAAAAATCCCATACAGGCATGCCGTTAAAATAAACCCCATACTACCAAGCTGAAGTAATACAAAATGCCCATTTAGTGGTAAATTAAAGTAATTAATTAACACCGTGTCAAATAGAATAAGACAAAATAAAAAATAGATAAAATAGGGAAAGATACGCCCCAATAAAAAGATAAAAATATTATG
>NZ_LZGZ01000074.1:0-9895 GCF_001690515.1 Gilliamella sp. Fer4-1
TTTCAGCATTAAATCCCCTTTTACTTTCATCATAAAGAAATTTCCACTTTTTTGCTGTACTATTTACAGGTTAGCACCACAAGCTAATCCTGCGTTACCTTATAGTTCGGCTAGCTATAGCGTGCGCCCACTAAGCCACCCGTGATATCACCCGTTTAGTAAAAAAATCCCAGCATTTAAGCTGGGATATGTTATTTACCAAAAATCTTAACGCCATAACACCGGCATTTTGCATACCAAAATACAACTCCTATAGGAAACCCAAAATATGCTGCTTTACAAGCCAGATATATATCATCAATGCCATATTTAAAATCTATACCATACATAATAAACAGAATTATTGACCCAACCAATTCCATTATAATAGCAATAAAAAAAAACATGAGCGGAATTACAATTTCACAAAATAACAATGCTAAATATTTTCTATTTTTTCCCATCATTGTTTTTTTCCATTATCGTTTTTCTCAAATTGTTTTTTAATATAATTCCCTGTCGCATTACCAAATACTGAGTCAGTAGTACTACCTACTATTGCTGGAACAGAACTTTCAGTATAATGCCCAGTTATTCCCCAAAAACCTTTATTTGCCTCATGAATATATTTATTTGCAGCTGGGTTAAAAATTGGTTGAAACCACTTTTCTACAAGTTTTCCTGTTCCATAACCTATAGCTGATGAACTTGCGCTTATTGCTACTCCTATAAAAGGGTTTTCACCATTTAACTCGCTTGATAATACACCACCTGCTGCATTCCAACCTATTGTTCCCCAAAGTCCAGAGCCAAGACCTCCAGTAATAGTGCCCGTTGCTGTTGAGATGCCCGCATTCACCCAGCTAATACTACCATCTTCGTTAAAATAGTATTGACCACCAATGCTAACTGCACCACTTACCCCACCACCAACTATTGCAGCATAATGTTAACCGCCATTTCAACGCCTTGACGGGTGTCACTACCCATCGCTGACATCCCTTCGTTCATCGCATTGTTGTAGGTCTTTTCATAGATTTTCTGTTCCTGCTCGCCGGTTAAAACGAGGCCTTGCTCTTCCGCTTTTAGTTGTTACCCACATCCATGTTGACCGTGTTGCCTTTTAATTGGCCGCCTATGATGTTAGTGTCGTTGCCGGTTTTGATGGTGAGCTTGTTTTTGGCATCAACCACGCTTTCTGTCCAAGCACTACCGTCCGCATTTTCTCGCTCTCGGCTAAAGTTGGCATTGCCTTTAAATAGGAAGATAGTTACAACTTCGTTTTGTAAAAATAATTCAGGAGTCTATACCGTTTTATTTACTTGAGATTTGGTGACAGAATTAACTGTCACCCTTAACAATCAAATGTACCACATATATAGGAGGAATATATTTTAAGGTCGATATAACGGAGAACGTTGCATCGCAGGTTTAATTTCATTAAACCAAGCTTTATAAACAAGTTCTTTGGGATAGTGATTATAAAAATCATCTATCTTTTCCAAATCAAACTCTATAGCTTTTACGAACTGTTTATAGCATTGCATATATTGTTCTGGGGTTAACTCGGAAAAATTTAAATCACTATCATAGAGATCATAACTAAAATAAACCTTTTCTGCTATGTTATTTCCCAGTTGCATTATATAGGGACGAACATATTCGCCAATAACAGACATAAACGTTGAGTTATATCCAACGCATCCAACTTCTTTTCCAAAATAAAATATACCCGCCATATATTACCTCATAATATGAATTTTAGATCGTTGATGTTCTGGTAACGTCTTAATGTAATTTCCAAGACGTGTTTGATTATCAGACGTCAGTTTCCTAAAATCTAACGGGACTATATCTGCTTTATCTAAATGTTCATGTAATTTTTCAATATTTCTACCCCAATTATTATTAAAAAACTTATTTATAGCATTGATTTGTTTTTCTGTTCCGTTAGATTTCGTAAACATAAAATCAACAGTTTTACCTTTATTTGGACCACTTGTAAAAATGAAGTCAGCTAAACTATCCTTATTTTTAATACGTTCAACTTTTCCACCTAACAATTTTTCTAATTCAATTGCAGCAGCACCTTCTGCTAACTTTACTTTTCCTGCATGCGGATCTACTGTTAATTTGCTTTCACGATCAATCTGACGTTTTATTGTTTCTAGTTCCTTTTCTGATAACTTCTGTCCTGTAGCTCTAGACTTCCAAGCTAAATCGCTCAAACCTTTTGCGGTAACGCCACCTGTTGAGAGTGAAAATAACAATTCAGCATCTGATGCTGACACACCTAATATCTTAGAAAGGCCTGCGGCTGTTTGCGTATGATAAGTTTCGCCATTATAAATTACCATTAATCCCGTTACGCCATTATCAGCCATTGACCATGTTAGGTATGCACTTGGTAGACATCCCACCACTGAGCTACAAGCTGGTGATAATGCGACTGCTGCCATTCCATCTACGGCAGCAACCCCAACCTGAAGGACACCTCCTGCTCAAGTACTTATACTGTATTCACTATCATAATATGTTATTGTATCTGAAATCTTATTTCCTGTTGTGTATTCAAATAACTCTTCAATTTTTTATAAGATTCTTTGCTTCCTCCTGTAAGATAAGTTGGTAATTCAATTTCAGTTGTTTGACCTTTTAATTGTTCTCTATAGGATTCTAGCTCAGAACTATTACCCAGCTCTTCTAATGCTAAATACACTGCTTTATCTGGGTCATCATCGGCTAATCCAGCTGAGCAATGAATTAATGCACAAGCTGCTGCACGATATAATAAATTTTCCTGTTCGTTTCCTTTAACAAGCTCATCAATACGTTTCTTCTCTGTTGGGGTAAGTAATCGATTATTCTCAACCGCATTTTTCCCCGCAGCAATCCCCGTATTCACATCTTGGATATCTCCACCAGATGCTGCGATGGCAAGGCCTGTAGCTAGTTGGGATAGTGCGCTGATTTTTTGTCGCTCTTCTTGCGATAACTCTGTTATTGCTTTATCCGGATATAAAATGCCCGCTATGACTTCAGCACTACGTTCACTCGCTGCTGCCCCTAAACCTCCCGCTAAGGCTGAGTTGCCTTGTAGTTCAGCAACAGCTACACCCAATATGGTGTGGGCAATTAAGCGGGCGGCTTCATTATCGCCCGCCTGTATTTTGATTTGTTTAGCCAACCATGGGGCGGGCGCCCGCTAAACCGCCGGCGATGTCACCTGTCATCATGCCTGTCACAATGGCAATGGCTGAATCAACCCCTTTATTAAAGTCACTGCCCATTTTGTTTTCATTGCCATTGTTATTCTGTTTATCCATGGCATCTTTTAGGTCTTTAATCTGGGCGCCTAAGTCTTTTAAGTTGGTGACAATTTCTTGTCGGGTTTGTTCTTTTTCTTTATCAAATTTCGCTTGCTCTCGGGGTTGGTTGGCTTTGTAAATATCACTCGCCGTGCCAGTAACCGCCACAGTTAACCTTGATTTTTGCGCTCATACTCTTCTTGATACGTCGTTTTCGCGTCTAAATTGGTATCATGAATTTTTTAATTTTAAAAGCATATTTAACAACCAATTTCGACAAGATGACCATTCATTTGGATAAAAATAATTACAATCAATGTCATCTAATATAATCTTTTGTAGTTCTTTCTCGCTATAAGAAGATTCTAACAATGATCGAATTTCTTTAATAATCTCATTTTGTTCATTAATTGTTTCTGTTTTCCTGTAAGCATCTAAAGCTTTATCAGCACTTCCAAAGATCTCTTCAAAATCTTGATTTAAATAACATCTCAAATAATAAGATAATGCAGGATATTTTTCTGTTGCTATTATCATGGTGTAGGATACCCCGTAACAATTCTATAACCATTAGGCATTGAAGAATCTCTAGCTATAATTATTCTAGCATTTGACACTTTACTTACATTTGTTTGTCCTTTCGAGACACTAATTCCTATTGGTGATGATGATTTATATTCAATTTCTAAATAACCTTTTTGGTTTCCAGCTAGATAAGCATCTATTTTAGATTGATTTGCTTCAATCGCTTTACTTGTAACTGATTCTGCTATTGTAACTATCCCCTAAAATAGTACAGCAAAAAAGTAGAAAATTCTCTATGATAAAAGTAAAGAGGATTTAATGATGAAAAAAATGACTGAACATCAAATCGTAGCTATTTTAAAAGAAGCTCAAGCGGGTATTCCTGTTAAAGAGCTGTGCCGTAAATAGGACATGGGTAATTCAACTTTCTATAAATGGAGGGAAAAATAGGGCGGTATGGAAACGTCGGATATTAAACGCTTAAAGGAGCTGGAGGCTGAAAACCGCAAGCTTAAGCAGATGTTTGCCGAACTGAGCTTAAAATCCCAGCTTCAGGAAGAAATCATAAAAAAGCTTTAGTGCCAACTGGGGCACGTAAAACGTGAGCACAGCAACTACAAAAAAATCATTCGGTTACTATTGCTATGAGTTGTGCCATTGTTGGCTTAAGCCGTTGTGCTTACTATTATCAAGCTAAGTTACAGGATGATTCGTGATTATTTCGGTGTTGAATGCTATCACAGACCGGCATTTACGTTGGGGCTTTCCTAAGTGTTTTAATCGAATCAGAAAACTGGGATATCGTTGGAATCATAAACGGGTATATCGGGTGTATTGTGAATTAAAGCTTAATCTCAGGGTAAAGCGTAAAAAACGCATTCCTCCACGATGCCCAGAAAGGTTATTAGTCCCCAATAAACAAGGTGAATGTTGGTCAATGGATTTTATGAGTGACAGTAGCCGTAATCAACGTCGCTTTAGAACATTCAATGTCATCGATGACTTTAATCGTGAGGCGTTAGGGATTGATATTGTAGTAAGCTTATCAGCAGGAAGGATTACCCGTTACTTAGATAAACTGGACGAATATCATGGGTATCCATTAAAAATACGGGTCGATAATGGACCAGAATTTACAGGAAAAACCTTTACCAACTGGGCTAAATTACATGGTATAACCATTGATTATATCCAGCCCGGTAGCCCTTATCAAAATGGCTATATTGAACGATTTAATCGTACCTATCGTACTGAAGTACTCGATTTATATCTTTTTAACAACTTAGCTCAAGCAAGGAGAATAACTAAAGAATGGTTAACGGTTTATAACACCGAAAGACCGCATGAGGCATTAAATAACATGACACCGATTGAGTATAAAACACTAAAACAAGCAGCATGATTTTCTACGTGAGTTGTGTACTAAGTTTGGGGTATTTACACCTTTTAGGTCGATGATGTTGTAAAAGAGTTCATGTTATTCTTAGCTATCATTCTTAAAATAAAAAATAAAATAAAATCAATACCTTTTCTGACCAATTTTTGTGAGTAAAACGGTAGATTGGCGTGTTATTTTGTATTTTGAATAGGCAAAAACAAGTGCACTATGTGTAAAAATCAATTTAAAACTATTATTCTTCAGTTATTATTAGAGGACTTGGTGACAGTGTTAACTGCCACCAAATAAATAAAAGTTTTATAAGGTATGTCAGGTTAACAAATTAACTATCACCCTTAACTATTTAATGCCCAAAATTTACAAGAAGCTTAAACAACTCAGCAAACTAAGTCCACTCTAACGAACCATCTTCATTAACCCACACCGCTTCTGCTGGACAAGACTCATCAAAAAACCAATAATCATCCATCAGTTTTTGTTTATCAAACATGTCGTCTTCTGTTTTTGGAAAAGCATCATAAAACAGTTTGACTTGTTCATCGATTGAGCCTCCTAATAACTGACCATTTTTTGCTAATTTAAGTCGACCTTCTTTTAATAATCTTTTCACAAAATAAAAAAAGAGTTCTTTTCTCTCTTGAAATGGAAATTTTTCTTCATTAGATTTTAGAGAAGGGAACATATCAGGGGCAATACAATTCCATAATCCACTAAAAGTTCTTAGTTCTGACCAATCAATAATATTTTTATAATCATTTTCATTTATCATATTTTTTCCTACCTAAATTTAATTTCTGCTCCAGTTCTCAACCCTCTATATAAATTTGTTAAAGTTGGGCTATTTCTTATATCAATAGTCCAACGAGCACCTGTATTAGAGCTCGATACATTTCTTAATGTAATATTTGTACCATCTTGTAATCGTGCTGTATAAATACCATCTCTAACTTTGGTTAATGGCTGTCCAGCTAGTTCCTCCGCATAATTATATATTTGTTTATCGGTCAAATTTTGGCTTTCGTAAATTCGAGTGGAGTAACGATTTCCATTAGCACCTTGCCGAATAGTTTGCCCATCAATTTTTAAATCTGTGGTAGGGTTATTTTTATCGTAGATATCTTTTAATTCGTCAAATCGCTCTTGTTGTTTTTGTTTTTGATATTTTTGGCTATTTTCATTTTGTCGCTTATCATTATCTCCGTCATCATCAGGCGGTAATCCTGGGGCTCCTCCAGCGACAACACTTCCAGAGCCAGCAATATTATTACTGTCTGAAGAGCCATCAACGCCGTTGTTTTGTGAAGTACTTGAATTACTTTCTTGCCCATGAATTAGCGGTATTCTGTCTGCAAAATCAGCGATAAGAAAATCATTTTTATTTTTATTTAGAAAATCTATTTGTTCTTCAGTCAAACTAGCTATAGCAAATGAATCACCACTTCTAATCGCATTAATAGCATTAGTTTTATCATTCTCACTAAGGCTATTAACCACAGATATACCTAATAATGCAGCTAAACCTGTTCCAGCAACATAGTTTGCGCAAACCGAAATTCTTACGCAAATCATCCCTCCAGCTCTAACTACAACTGCTGCGAAGTTATTCTCAACTGCATTCTTACTCGCAGCAATCCCCGTATTCACATCTTGGATATCTCCACCAGATGCTGCGATGGCAAGGCCTGTAGCTAGTTGGGATAGTGCGCTGATTTTTTGTCGCTCTTCTTGCGATAACTCTGTTACTGCTTTATCCGGATATAAAATGCCCGCTATGACTTCAGCACTACGTTCACTCGCTGCTGCCCCTAAACCTCCCGCTAAGGCTGAGTTGCCTTGTAGCTCAGCAACTACTGCGCCCAGTATAGCATGGCTAATTGTGTTGGCGACGGTGTTTCCTTCTGTCTGTTGTTTGATTATGGTGGCTATCTTCGGTGCTAATGCCCCCGCAACAGCCCCTGTCATGTCGCCCGTGATTAGCCCATTAATAATGTTAACCGCCATTTCAACGCCTTGACGGGTGTCACTGCCCATCGCTGACATCCCTTCGTTCATCGCATCGTTGTAGGCCTTTTCATAGATTTTCTGTTCCTGCTCGTCGGTTAAAACGAGGCCTTGCTCTTTCGCTTTTTTTTGCTCTTCTTTTAGCTTTTTGTTCGCTGCAGATTCTGCGCTTATGCGGTCGATATGATTGAGCATGGTTAAGGTTTCACCGCCAATCTCACTCACTAAGTGTGTTTGGTCTATGATGTCTTGCTCTTTTTCTTTGTTAAAGATGTGTTTCAGTTCGTTATTCGCCTGCTCAGTATCTCGGCTTAAATCATCAATATCCTGTTGTTGTCCGTCCTTGTTGCGAATTATAATCGTGCCTTCTGATACCGCAGATTGCGTCGTCGAGTTTGCCTTCTCTGACTTATTACGACTGGTTGGCATCGATGGCATGCCACTGGAACTAATGCCAGCACTGCTGCTACTGACTTTGTAGTCCGCTTTGTTTTCGATATCACTAAAGCTTATTGTGCCGGTATCAAGGCGGTTTTTACTGGTATCTTTCGCTTCTGAGGAGATGACCGCCCCTTTTAGGTCGGTGTTGTTGCCTACCTTAATGTCAAAGCCACCTTTACCGGCAAAAATACCCGATTGGTCAGTAACACTTTGCCAGTTGCTGTCCATTTTAGTTTTACTCGCTGATGCATTGGCACTACCACCTCCGCCCATTGAGATACTACCCCCTGCCGAGGCAGAAGTACTTTTAGAATGAAACTCATCGCTGTCTTGTTTTGATTCGATATTCAGGTCATGACCAATATCGGCAACCACGCTATCACCTTTAACTTGTCCTGCAATAATGTTAGCATCGTTCCCCGTTATGATTGTGAGCTTATTACCCGCTTCAACCACGCTTTCTGTCCAGTCGGTACCATTGCCTTTTTCTCGAGATTTACTATGGCTCGCATTGGCTGAGATATTAAAGCCATTTTTTTGTCCACCAAAGTTATAACCCACACCCACCGAGCCACTGCTGCTCTTTTCTTTCGTGTCAGTTTTGCTCGTGTTTTCTTGACCTACGATGTTAACATCATGGTTGGCTTTGAGCATCGCATCATGTCCTGCTGACACCTGACTGCCGATGATATTAATATCGCCGCTCTCTTTTTGTCCATTGCCCGTGGCTATAATACTGACATTATGACCCGCTGATATACCACTACTCACTACCGTATGTTGCTCTTGGTTTACCGTGCGCTTGGTTTTTTCACTACCCAAGCTAAGGTTAATTCCAATCGACGCCTCAGGTACCCCATTTTGTAAATTCGCACCTGTCTCTAACGCCGCATTACCCGCTTGTAGCCCCGCTTTGATATTCATTAACGCTTTGGTTTTTTCGTTAGTCTGTTTTTTGGCTTGCTCTCGGGTTTGATTAGCGTTGTACATATCACTGACCGTACCCGTTACCGCCACAGTAAGCCCTGATTTTTGGTGTTTATACTCTTCTTTATACGTCGTTTTGGCATCTAGTGCTTCAATGTTGACGTTTTCACCTTGCAGTTTGATATCACGCTGCGCAATGACTTCGCTGCCTTTGATGTTCACGTCTTTACCCGCTCGGATATTAACACTGCCATCTGTGCTACCCACCACACTGCCCAAAAAGGCTTGTTCGGTATTTGTCTGTTTTAAGGACTCTTTTTCTTTACCAACGGTAAACCCAATACCCCCACTGCTCATTAGTCCCGATTTTTTAGTTTTGGTTTCTTGTTTTCGGTAATATGACTCTTCTGCCGCATCAATGGTCACTTCCTTGCCGGCATTCAGCACCACATCATTGCTACCAATCACTTGGCTGCCCGTGACTTTGAGATTATTACCCGCACTGATACTCACGCTATCACCATACAGCTCACTGCCTTTTTGCGTGGTGTTATCTATTTCTGTGTGCGTTGTAGTGGTTGTTTTATTTAAAAACCCTTTACTTTTACTTTTGTGAAATTCATCTAATTCAAAATGTTCAGCCGATGAGCCTAA
Source organism: Gilliamella sp. Fer4-1 (assembly GCF_001690515.1). Classification (NCBI taxonomy): domain Bacteria; kingdom Pseudomonadati; phylum Pseudomonadota; class Gammaproteobacteria; order Orbales; family Orbaceae; genus Gilliamella; species Gilliamella sp. Fer4-1. The sequence continues at coordinate 9,235 of NZ_LZGZ01000074.1, forward strand.
TATAATGTCATTATCGGCCTGTAACCCAAGATGGTTGCCCGCAGTAATATCAACCGTTTTGGCGTTAATGTCATTACCAGCAATAAGCATAACATTATTAGCGGCACTTATGCCCGTGCCAACCACACTTTTTTCATCCGTTTTTCGGTAGTCTTTTTTGACCCTAAAATCTAATTTCTCTTCAATATCTGCGGTATTAAATTTAATATCGTTGCCGGCTTGTAACCAAGTATTACCGCTTTCACCATTATTAATAATCCATCCCGCTTTAGTATTGATATCATGACCCGCATCAATCACAACATTGCCATCATTTACCTGAATAATACTTGTTTGGTCTATATTGGTAGTTAAATTTCGCCCCCGAGTCTGTGTGCGTGTACTTGATAATAGGTTGATATCATTATCTGCCGACAAATAAACTAGTTTATCCCCCACTAATTTGCCGTAATTGGTGATGTCGTTTTCCGCATTGATAGATACTCTACCACCATAAATAGTGCCTTTATTGGTGACATTATGCCCATCTAATAGTATGTCATTTTTGGCTTTAATTAAGCCATTACTATTAAGTTCATCCCCTTTAACAAACACGTTCTCGCCTGAGATTAATGCCCCATCAGTTCCCAACTGAGGACGGTTAACTACGTAAACTTGTGGC
>NZ_LZGZ01000075.1:0-6998 GCF_001690515.1 Gilliamella sp. Fer4-1
AGTCGATATTGTTTTATAACTAATTTTCATTGTTGCTTATTTTCAAATAAACTTTTTTTAAAATAGCCTTATCTTTACCACTAAAGTAGTAATCCTTGAGAGTAGTTATATTCTGTACAAAGTTTCATACAATGTGAGCAAAATAAAAATTAAATGATTAAATTAAAATAAATTTGGAGTTGTTGTATGAGTAAAACCAACCTCGTTATCATTGGTAATGGAATGGTTGGGCATCGTTTTGTTGAAGAGTTAATTGATAAAATGTCGCCTAATCAATTTAATATTACTATTTTTTGTGAAGAGCCTCGCCTTGCTTATGATCGCGTTCATCTTTCCTCTTATTTTTCCGGTCATACTGCTGAAGCACTTTCTTTAGTGCGTGAAGGGCTATATGAAGAAAATGGCATTAACATATTACTTAATGAACGCGCTATTTTAATCAATCGTCAGCGTAAAGAAGTTCATTCACAGACGGGGCGAATTGTTAGTTATGATAAATTGATCATTGCAACAGGATCTTATGCATGGGTTCCACCGATTAAAGGCGCTAATGGTTTAAATTGTTTTGTTTACCGAACCATTGAAGACCTTGATGCTATTGCTGAATGTGCTAGCCACTGTAAAACGGGGGCGGTTGTTGGTGGTGGCTTGTTGGGGCTTGAAGCTGCCGGTGCATTAAAAAACTTGGGAATACAAACACATGTCGTTGAATTCGCACCAGTATTAATGGCAGAGCAACTTGATGTAATGGGAGGCGAGCAGTTACGCCGAAAAATTGAAAGTATGGGCGTTAGCGTTCACACTAGCAAAAATACCCAAGAAATTATTCACACACCATCGGGTAAAATTATGCAATTTGCTGATGGCACATCACTTGAAATTGATTTTATTGTTTTCTCAACAGGTATTCGCCCGAATGATCAGCTTGCCAAAGCATGTCAGCTTGAAATTGGCCAACGTGGTGGCATTGTGGTTAATGACTATTGCCAAACTTCTGATCCTGATATTTACGCTATTGGTGAATGTGCTTGTTGGCAAGGCAGAGTATTTGGTTTAGTTGCACCAGGATATAAAATGGCGCAGGTTGCCTTGGCGCATTTAATGGGTGAGCAAACTCCATTTGAAGGCGCAGATATGAGCGCTAAATTAAAATTAATGGGAGTAGATGTCGGCAGTATTGGTGATGCTAAAGCGAAAACAATCGGTAGCCGTAGCTATGTTTATTTAGATGAAACTGTTCCTGTTTATAAAAAATTAGTTGTCTCTCAAGATAATAACAAGTTATTGGGCGCAGTGCTTGTTGGTGATACTTCAGACTATAGTAATTTATTACAATTAATGCTTAATGATATGGATCTGCCGGAGCACCCCGATACTCTGATATTGCCTGCTCATGCAGGAGCAAAACCTACGATGGGCGTTGAAGCGCTTCCTAATTCGGCTCAAATTTGTTCTTGTTTTGATGTAACGAAAGAAAAAATTGTTAATGCAATTAATGCAGGTTGCCATACCGTTGCAGCAATAAAAGCCGAAACGAAAGCAGGCACTGGGTGTGGGGGGTGTATTCCCTTAGTGACCCAAATCCTTAATATGGAATTAGCTAAACAAGGGATCGAGGTTAGTCACGCATTATGTGAGCATTTTAAATATTCTCGTCAGGAGTTATACCATTTAATTCGTGTTGAGGGTTTAACGTCATTTGATCAAGTGATTAAAAAACATGGTCAGGGCTATGGTTGTGAGGTTTGTAAACCTACCGTTGGATCGTTATTAGCCTCAAGTTGGAATGATTATATTCTTAAAGATGATTTAATCCCTTTGCAAGATAGTAATGATATTTTCTTGGGAAATATTCAAAAAAATGGTACTTATTCGGTGATTCCGCGTAGCGCGGGTGGTGAAATTACGCCAGAAGGGTTAATTGCTGTTGGTCAAATAGCTAAAAAATATCACCTCTATTCTAAAATTACTGGTTCACAACGTATTGGCTTATTTGGTGCGCAAAAAGATGATCTTCCTGCTATTTGGAAGGAGCTTATTGATGCCGGTTTTGAAAGTGGCTATGCGTATGCTAAAGCATTAAGAATGGCAAAAACTTGTGTTGGTAGCACATGGTGCCGATATGGTGTGGGTGATAGCGTTGGTTTTGGCGTTGAGTTAGAACATCGCTATAAAGGTATTCGGGCACCGCATAAATTTAAGTTAGGTGTATCAGGTTGTACCCGTGAATGTGCCGAAGCCCAAGGTAAAGATATTGGTGTGATTGCTACAGAGAAAGGGTGGAATCTTTACGTTTGTGGTAATGGTGGTATGAAGCCTCGCCATGCTGATTTACTTGCGGCTGATCTAGATAAAAATACGCTAATTCAATATATTGACCGTTTTCTTATGTTCTATATTCGTACCGCTGATAAATTACAACGTACATCCGTCTGGCTTGAAAATCTAGAGGGCGGTATTGATTATTTGCGTAGTGTTATTGTTGACGATAAGTTAGGGATTAATGCTGAACTAGAAAGCGAAATGGCGCGCTTACGTAAATTAATGGTGTGTGAGTGGAAAAAGACGGTTGAAAATCCTGAAAATCAAGTTCGATTTGCTCACTTTATTAATTGTAATCAGCGTGATGAAAATGTGCAAATTGTAGCGGAGCGCGATCAGCATCGACCTGCTACAGCAGAAGAACGTAAAATAATGTTAGGGGAATAGTATGAGTCAATGGATAACGGTTTGTAAGCTTGATGATATTTTGCCAGGCACCGGAGTTTGTGCGCTTGTTGGTCATGATCACGTTGCTATTTTTCGTCCATATAATAATGCTGATCTTTATGCGATTAGTAATATTGATCCTTTTGCTAAGGCCAGTGTGTTATCGCGAGGCATTATTGGACAGCATGAAAATGAGCTATATGTTGCCAGCCCACTAAAAAAACAGCGTTTTCGTTTAAAAGACGGTTATTGTTTGGATGATGAACAATATTCTATCGCCTATTATCAAGTGAATGTTAATGATGATGGTACTGTGCAGGTTAAATCAAATTAAATATCTTTTTAAGAGGGTAAAAATATGTATACAGAGACAATCAATAAATGTGCTGCTAATGCAGCGCGTATTGTTCGCTTGGCAAAAACCAATCCATTCGGTTTTTGGGTAAGTTCAGCCATGGCGGGCGCTTATGTAGGTTTTGGTATTATTTTAATTTTTACTTTGGGTAATCTGGTTGAACCTTCAATAAGACCTTTAGTTATGGGGGCGACATTTGGGATCGCATTAACGTTAGTGGTAATTGCTGGATCAGAATTATTTACTGGGCATACCATGCTTTTAACGCTTGGGGTGAAATGCAAACAAATTACACACACGCAGATGTGGTTAGTATTGCCACAAACATGGCTGGGGAATTTAATCGGTTCAATTTTTGTTGCGGCACTGTATTTTTATGCTGCAACGCCTTTATTATCTACCGATACTAGCCTTGTGCATACCGCAGCTTTAGCAAAAACATCGGCTGCGGCTTGCCCATTATTTTTTAGAGGTGTGTTATGTAACTGGCTAGTTTGTTTAGCAATTTGGATGGCTAATCGTGTTGAAGGGTCTGCAAAATTTATTGCAATTTGGTGGTGCTTGTTAGCATTTATCGCTTGTGGTTATGAGCACTCAATCGCCAATATGACGCTTTTTTCGCTTTCTTGGTTTGGTAACCATAGTGATGCTTACACGCTAACTGGAATTGGTCATAATCTATTATGGGTATCATTAGGAAATATTGTTTCTGGTGCGTTATTTATGGGGCTTGGATACTGGTATTCAACGCCTAGAGCTGAGCGACCTTAATTACTGCTGAATAAAAATTTGGTTATTCAACTCATTAGCTTAAATCGGAGGGGCGATATAGCGAATTTCCCCTCTTTCAATAAAGAATATTTAATTAGCATTGCGTTTGGCGTTGATTGTTACAAGTCATACAAAATAGCAAGGTAATTAAACACAGAATAATGCATAGAGTGCTATTGTTAGATTGATTATCAGTAAATTGTTAAAAAGATGTTTTATTTTGAGGTGTTATGGATTATTTCCCCTTATTTTGTAAGTTAGAAAACCGTGATTGTTTGTTAGTCGGTGGTGGTGAAGTTGCTGAACGTAAAGCGCGGCTATTACTTGAAGCGGGCGCACGTCTTACGGTTAATTCTCAATCGTTTAATGAGCAATTTATGTGTTGGCATGAACAACAGCAACTTACCCTAGTTCAAGGGGAATTTAATGCACAATTACTTGATAATAAGTGGCTGGTTATTGCTGCCACAGATTGCCAAGATATTAACCAAAAAGTGAGCCTTGAGGCTGAAAAAAGGTGTGTTTTTTGTAATGTGGTTGATTCTCCTAAGGAGGCTAGTTTTATTATGCCTTCAATTATCGATCGCTCGCCTATTATGGTAGCCGTATCTTCAGAGGGGCATGCTCCTGTTTTGGCTAGATTATTGCGTGAGAAATTAGAATCTATTTTGCCCGAACATTTAGGAAAACTGGCTAAATATTCCGGTTATTTGCGCAATAAAGTTAAAAAAACCTATCAAACAATCACTGAGCGCCGTCGTTTTTGGGAAAGGTTGTTTTCTCATGACAGGTTGGCTCAAGCAATTGCAAATAATGATTCTGAGCGTGTTGAGAAGCTCACTAATGAGTTATTTGATGCCTCGCTTGATTCTCGAGGTGAGGTTGTGTTAGTCGGAGCGGGTCCTGGTGATGCTGGGTTATTGACTTTAAAAGGATTACAACAGATCCAGCAGGCAGATATTATTGTCTATGATAGATTAGTCTCAGATGAAATTATGAATCTTGCTCGCCGAGATGCTAAACGTATTTTTGTTGGTAAACGAGCCGGATTTCATTGTGTACCTCAAGAACAAATCAATCAAATTCTTTTACAGCAAGCTAAAAAAGGTAAGCGTGTTGTGCGTTTAAAAGGTGGCGATCCGTTTATTTTTGGTCGAGGTGGTGAAGAGTTAGAAACATTATTTAACGCTGATATTCCTTTTTCGGTCGTGCCAGGCATTACGGCAGCGTCGGGGTGTTCTGCTTATAGCGGCATTCCATTAACGCATCGAAGTTACGCGCATAGTGTACGGTTAATTACAGGGCATTTGAAAGATGGTAGCCACCTTGATTGGCAAAGTTTAGCAGCCGAAAAACAAACACTGGTTTTTTATATGGGTTTATCTCAAGCTGCAAACATCGAAAAACAGTTAATTAAGCATGGTATGGATGCAAATACGCCAGTTGCCATTGTAGAAGAAGGTACAACAACGAAGCAAAAAGTTATATCGGGTTTGTTATGTCATTTAACGCAACTATCATTACAAGCTTGTAGTCCGAGTTTAATTATTATTGGCCCGGTTGTGGCATTACGTGAAAAACTGAGTTGGTTTTCTGATAGTAATGGGAACAGCTAAATTAGTTTTAGTTGTGCGCAATGCTACGATTGTATTTTTTCGTTACTTATAAAAGGTTCAGTTATTCACTTTAAAAAATGGCTAATGAGATGAATCATTAGCCAATGAATAAAGTATCTACTAATTTAATACAGTATCTACTAATTTAATACGGCATGGTGCCTGCTAAATAATAAGACAAAATATTAGGTCGGTGTATCGACATCATCCCAATCCGCATTTTCAAAGCAAGTTAACCAATTTAATGCATAATGGCGCTCTTGAATAACGTCACTTATTATTGAAGCGGGTGGTTGCTTATCTTTCATTTGATAATCTGTGGTTATCCAATGTAAGCGGTAATGTAAATCTAAAGCATCTAACAATTCACTAACTGGTCTTAAGGTTACTGTAGAATTATCTTGCTCACAGTGTTGCATCCCTTCGTCAACTAACGATGAAACATTACAGATGGTATCAGCAAAAGGAAGCTCAGATTGCCACTTGATTGCCCATTGTAAAGGTAATAGTGCCTCATATTTCCAAGACATATCTATTACATCTTGCTCTGTTGGTTGCTCGCTATAAATAAAGTCACGTTCATTATTTGATAAAGCCGCAAACCCCGTTGGGCAACGTTCTTTAAATTCCATCGGATTAATCGGATCATTTTCTCGAAAACTTTCGGCTTGAATACCTGTTAACATTATCGCTAAAGCACGTGCAGCGACTTCTTCTGGTGTTCTAAGTATGACTTCTGATTCAGCAATAACCGGTGGTAAATGTGTCGGTGTATGCAATCCTAATTTAGCTAAATACTGCTCCGTTTTTGCTTTGCGCTTTAATGCTTCTGGTGGATAAGGCATAACTGCATCTAAATCAATATCCCCATCAGGATCTTGTAAGACATCTCCATCAGGATTTCGAATCGTGCCATCTGGCATAAATATAATGGCATTTACCTGCCACCCCCAAGTGGTAAATTCATTGAAATTATCTTCTTCAATCTCAAAGGTCCATTGGTGTTTAATTCGTTGGATATGGCGATACAAAGCATAACGACGTGAATTCATCTGCCCATCGCCTGCTTGCATGACATAACCGATAAAACCATCAAGGTGTTTCATCAATTCAGGATCATCTAATCCACGATGACATAAACGTTCACAAGGGAAATCAATGGCTGGTGGGTGAGTGACTGTAGAATAAGCATTAATCAATATTGGCATTTCAAACATTCCTATTGTAGATTTTATGTGTATGGCTATAAATAGCAGCTATTTATTTGCACAATTCTATTATAAGTTATCATATCTTTCTAGTTTTCAATGCGTTGTTTGATTTTTGTCATGTTTGTTATTTTGTTAAATGAATAATGTTATTTACTAATTCGCCGAACAGGAAGTTTTTAGGTTATAAATTGTTTTACTTTATTAAACAAAGATAACGCATAACGATTTATCTATTTTTATTTTTCAATGGCTAAGATTATTCCTTACTTTGTAGATACCATACGGTCATTTCCATTCGTGATTTAAAATTAAGTTTTTTGAATATGCTTTTGATGT
>NZ_LZGZ01000076.1:0-15318 GCF_001690515.1 Gilliamella sp. Fer4-1
ATAATATGCATATAATTTTATATTATTTTAATAAATCATATCTAATATAAATATCGCTGGTGTTTTTAAGTAAAAGTAAGTAAAATGCTTTGGCAATATTTTATCAACAATCCAACCAATGGTGAATATTGTCATGTCTCGTATAGTTAAAGAAGCACTCACGTTTGACGACGTGCTATTAGTTCCCGCCCACTCAACGGTATTACCGAACACGGCTGATATTAGTACGCAACTAACCCAAACCATAAAACTTAATATTCCAATGCTATCAGCAGCAATGGATACAGTAACCGAATCAGATCTAGCCATTGCGTTAGCACAAGAGGGGGGGATTGGTTTTATTCACAAAAATATGTCAATTGAAAATCAAGCCAATCATGTAAGGCGAGTAAAGAAACACGAAAGTGGTATAGTTCAAGATCCTGTATCTGTTTTACCTACTGCAACCATAAAGCAAGTTATTGATCTAGCTAAAGAGTATGGTTTTGCTGGATTTCCTGTTGTGACTGAAACCCAAGAACTGGTTGGAATTATTACTGCACGAGATGTACGATTTGCCACCGATTTATCTTTACCTGTTACTGCCGTTATGACGCCTAAAGATCGCTTAGTTACCGTCAAAGAAGGTGAACAACGTGAAATCGTACTTCAAAAAATGCATGAGCACCGTATCGAAAAAGTGCTTGTTGTTGATTCACGCTTCCATCTAAAAGGTATGATTACCGTTAAAGACTACAACAAAGCCGAGCAAAAACCCAATGCCTGCAAAGATGAAAAAGGGCGCCTGCGTGTGGGAGCTGCTGTTGGGGCTGCGCCAGGTAATGAAGAGCGCATCGCCGCATTAGTTGAGGCTGGCGTTGATGTGTTGCTAATTGACTCTTCACATGGCCATTCGCAAGGTGTGCTTGACCGTATTTATCAAACTAGAAAGAATTATCCTAATTTACAAATTATTGGCGGTAATGTTGCCACCGCTGAAGGTGCTAAAGCCTTAATTGAAGCTGGAGTTAGCGCTGTTAAGGTGGGGATTGGACCAGGATCTATTTGTACAACACGCATTGTAACAGGTGTTGGTGTGCCACAAATTAGTGCGATTATGGATGCAGTTGAAGTCGCACAAAAACATAATATTCCTGTTATCGCTGATGGTGGAATTCGTTATTCAGGCGACATAGCCAAAGCCATTGCCGCAGGAGCATCTTGCGTTATGGTTGGTTCAATGTTTGCAGGCACAGAAGAAGCACCAGGCGAAATTGAATTATTTCAAGGCCGGGCCTATAAATCATATCGTGGCATGGGATCGCTTGGCGCAATGGCAAAAGGATCGTCTGATCGCTATTTTCAAACCGACAATGCTGCAGATAAACTGGTACCAGAAGGAATAGAAGGGCGCATTGCCTACAAAGGACAATTAAAAGAAATCGTTCATCAACAAATGGGAGGATTAAGATCTTGTATGGGGCTAACTGGTTGCGCAACGATTGATGCATTAAGAACTCAGTCTAAATTCTATCGAATTACTGGCGCAGGCATGAAAGAAAGCCATGTGCATGATGTACTTATCACCAAAGAGCCACCTAACTATAGAGCGGGCGCGTAAAAAAGGGGGGGGAACCTCCTTTTTTTTGTAAATAAAAAACTTCAATAAAATCAATAGCTTTTCTGAACCATTTTTATAGAAAACGTACTGTTTTTATAACGTCAAAAGTTATTTTAGGGGGAGTATTGGGGGGAATGTTTTATTCTTTTGGTGCCCAGAATAATTGATGCCATCACGCCTGAATTGGGAGATTCAGTTCTGAATTCTCTCTCAACCCTAACATAAGGCTGCAAAACATGATTTTGGGTTATTCCACCTTTTTATTTAATTTTAATGAGTTGTTCCTGATAAAGCATAGCACTGCCCCAGCAAACAAGGGTATTTGGCTAGGCAGTGCTTATTTTAGTTATCTAAAATATCAATAACTTCATAGTAATCGTTTAATAATTCTATCCACTTTTATACGGCTGAGTCGCTTTATTAATTTATGCACTTGGCTAGGATAAAATTGGCTTGCCTGTATTTGTTGAAAATGAGTGACCAAGGTGGTTTTTTGGCGTATAGCGTTTAGTTCTTGGGTGAATTTGTCACTCAATTCTTGTTTTGGATCATGTATTAATATGCCATTTTCAAGATCTAGCCGCCACGCTCGCGGATTTAGATTGTTGCCTGTTATAAGCACCCATTTATCGTCTACCCAGATACCTTTAAGGTGGTAGCTTTGTTGTTCATCCTTCCATAAGCGGATAATCAGTTGTTCTTTGTCAATAAAGAGTTGCAGGCGCTCGATAAAGCTTCTTAAGTTGATTTCGTATAAATAGGGTAGTCCACCTGATATATTAAAAGGCTTATCTGGTGGAATATAAAAATCGTTGGCTTCTTTGTCACCAATAATCAGCTCCACTTGTCGTCCTTTACGTAACAAACGGATAATATCGCGGACTAAAATACTTGGTAAATTAAAGTAAGGCGTGCAAAAGATCACTTTTTGTTCGGTAACGTTTATTAAGTGATGAATAACTTTATTTAAAGCATTATTGCGCCCAAGCCCCATTATTGGTGCAACCGATAAAGTTTCATTGTCAGTATTGGCGCTGTATTGGTAGTTTGCATCCATTAAATGTTGGCGCAGGGCTTTGATTTCAGATTTGATCTGTTTGCGGGTTTTATGCGTGCCCAAATTAAGCAATTGCAATGCTTGATATGGTAAAAAATGCTCATGAATAAATTGTACCATACTATCAGCTAATACTGGATTAGTAATAAAGTGGTAGCGGTCGTAACGGTATTTATCGCGTTTGTGCAAATAGACATTATTAATGCTTGCACCGCTGTAAATAACCGTATCATCTATAATAAAACCCTTAAGGTGCAATACACCAAGCACCTCACGACGATTAACTGGCACACCATAAATTGGGATGTCAATTTCTGGATTCTTTTGTTTTAATTGGTAATAATAATTGGCGTTAGTATGCGCTTTATCTTCACCAATTCTTCCTCGCTGTGCTCGATGCCAGTCAACAAATATTTTGATATCTAAATTTGGACGTTGCCGTTTAACTTGATAAAGCTCATCAAGAATTTCTTGACCAGCCTCGTCTTGTTCTAGATAAAGTGCGACAATATAAATACGTTGCTGAGCGTTTTTTATCTTGTCAATTAACGCGAGTCGATACGCTTTTGCACTATTGAGTATCTCATATTGCTTGGCATTTTGTTGAATTTTTGCTAATTCATCAAGATGCTTTTGGTGATTATATTTTATAAATGGTATTCGCATGATTTATTTATCATTATAACTGGTAAATTACTTTAGGCTAATGATAGTTAAAAGTAATGTAAATAAGACCAGTAAAAATAACACTCCTTTTAAAATGTGCGCATTTCGATTAAGTTGCTTTAGGCTAAATACGCCATATCATTATGTTTATTAACCTTTAGCTGCATGTTTATGCTTTATTGCTAGGATAATAAATGGTTTAAGACTGCTCATCAACCCATGTTTCAATTATTTTGTAAGTTAATGCAAGTACTACTGGGCCAATAAACAATCCCATTATACCAAAACTAAGTAAACCGCCAATTACGCCAAATAAAATGAGTAAAAATGGTAAATTAGCTCCTTTTTTTATTAAATAAGCACGCATTACGCTGTCTAAAGTGGTTAAAATAATGGCAACAACAATTAAACAGATACCTTCAATGGTATGACCTGACCAAAATTGCCAAGCGATGCAGCCAAGCATAACCACTACAGGGCCAATTTGGGCTACACAGCAAATAAATAAGATGAGTGTCAGTACGCCAGGTAATGGCATATTGGTGAGAAGAAAACTCAATCCGCCGATTAACGCTAAGGTGATGGCAGTCACCACAACGCCTAATGCTACTGCACGGATAGATTGCCCTGCTAAAGTAACGGTGGTTGCACCGTATTGCTTAGAGAGTCGATTAGCTAGTAAGTAGACATATTTAGTGATGCTTTCACCTTTTAAAAAGAGTAATAGACTAAAAATAATCATGACGCCAGCATGAAAAATAAATATACCAATGTTAGTGGCTTGTTCAAGTAGCCAACCTATCATGGTACCAATATAAGGCTGTATGCTTGAAACTAAATCGGTACCATCGGTTTGAATCAGATTTAACCATTTTTGATGTAACTCGGAACCAAAGGTCGGTATGTTTTCAAGCCAGTCAAACGTGGGTAGTGTTTGATGTTGTAGCGTTTTAGCCCATTCAATAAGATGGTGACCATTTTGTGCTACAGAGCTAATAATTAATATAAATGGAATAATGCAAACAAATGCAAGTATTAACGCCATAACAAGCAACGATAACCAGCGCTTGTTAAACAGTTTTTTTTGGATTTTTATCATTAATGGCCAAGTCGCAATGACTACCATTACCGCCCAAAAGAATCCAAATAAGAAAACTTCAACAATACGATAGGTAATAATGATTAGCAACCCAATAATTAATAAGTTTAAAATTAACTTGAGTAAATCGGTAGTATTTTTTTCTGCTGGCATTTTAACACCATATTTATTAATCTATATTGTGTTATTATACGCATTATCAATTAAAATTAATATGATGTATTGATGATATGATGTATCGATGATTCATTCTTTCATACTGGAGATTTAAAAATGAAAAAATTATTATTATTGGCATTATTAGGTGTGTCATTAACGGCGTGTGCCAACACACCAAAAATTAAACCTGTTGCACAAAATGCTAATGATACAGCGCCATTTCCAACTGCTCAAGAGGGCACTACACGTTATGCTATTTATCTGCCAGCTATTGCTAACGAAAACAATGCAAAAGTTGAAGTAATAATTGGCAAGGAAATGAATGTTGATTGTAACTTACATAATATTGGTGGTACGGTTAAGCAAGAAGAGCTTAAAGGTTGGGGATATTCATACTATGTGGTTGAAAAGGCCGCAGGTAATATTTCAACTTTAATGGCTTGCCCTGAAGGAAGCAATAAAAATCAATTTGTGACCCTTAGCCACAATTTAGGTTTATTTAACTATAACAGCAGTGTGCCATTAGTTTTTTATGTGCCTAACGATTTGCAAGTTAAATACCGTGTTTGGCAACCTAAGGATAAAATTCTAGAAGCTAATGCAGAATAGTTTGTATTTATGAATTATTAATTGGTTATCAATTATCGATTGAGTGGTCAAAATATGCCCACTCAATCTTGAAACTTTCAATATTTGATTTTTTAAGTGGACATCTTTGAAAAAAAAGGTATTTTATCCCTTGTAATGCAAGGTTAGCTCGACATGTTCATTTATCATTATTAATGACTTGTGATTGCCTGATTACCTCGGTTTCGCTTGGCGGTGTTACATTGATAATTTATATCATTTTCTCAACGTCGATGGCAAAATTTGGGGGTCCGTTGTGTCTTTGCAATGGGCTTGTGTCTAACATGTAATATCCCTACAACTAGAGGAGAAGTGGTGAGCATGTTTACTCAACGTAAAACAATTCTTTCAATCTTGGCTGGTGTTTCACTAGCGTTATCTCAACCTGCTATTGCTAAAGATCGCGTCGTGCATTTTTACAATTGGGCAGGGCAAATCGGCTCTAATACAATTACTGATTTTGAAAAATCAACAGGTATTAAACTTGTTTATGATGTGTATGATTCAAATGAAGCACTTGAAGGTAAATTAATGGCAGGCCATTCTGGTTTTGATGTGGTTTCGCCATCAGATAGTTTTTTAGCAAGACAGATTAAATCTGATATTTATCTTCCATTAGATAAAAGTAAATTACCTAACTGGAAAAATCTTGATCCTAATTTAATGAAATTAATGGCTACCCATGATCCTGATAATAAATATGCCATCCCTTATGTATGGATGACAACAGGCATTGGCTATAACATTGATAAAGTTAAAGAGCGTTTAGGTAGCGATGCGCCAGTTAATAGCTGGGATCTAGTATTTAAGCCTGAAAATATGGAAAAATTGAAAGATTGTGGCGTAGCGTTTTTAGATGCCCCAACCGAAATTTTCGCAAGTGCTCTTCAATATTTAGGAAAAGATCCGAATAGTACTGATGCTAAAGATTACACAGGCGCCGCTTACGAGCTGTTAGAAAAAGTTCGCCCAAATATTCGCTATTTCCATTCTTCACAATATATTACCGATTTAGCAAATGGTGATATTTGCGTGATTTTAGGATGGTCGGGTGATATTTTACAATCACGCGATAGAGCTGATGAAGCAAAAAATGGTGTGCATGTAGGCTATCAAATTCCAAAAGAAGGAGCATTAGTCTTTTTTGATACTTTTGCCATTCCAAAAGATTCAGCCAATCCTGACGAAGCACACGAGTTCTTAAATTTTGTCATGAAACCTGAAATTGCAGCGCAAGTGACTAATGATGTTAATTTTGCTAGCGCCAATAAAGAAGCAAACGACAAATTTGTAAAACCAGATGTGAAAAATGATCCTGCGGTTTATCCAAAACCAGAAGTAATGGAAAAATTATTCACCCTGAAAGTTAAAGAACCTAAACTTGAACGTGTTATCACACGTACGTGGACAAAATTAAAAACTGGTAAATAAGCAGTAATTATCTAATTATTTATTGGTCTATTCTAGACGGGGAGATTAATTTGATCTTTCCGTCTCGTTTTTTTTGGCTTGTTGTTATGAGGAAAAAAGAGTGAATAATAAAACAACAAATCAGGTACAGCCTAAAAAAAAGATGATAACTCCGCTATTGGAGATCAAAAATTTAACGAAAGTTTTTAATGATGATTATTATGCTGTTGATGATGTCAACTTGACTATCTATACTGGCGAAATTTTTGCTTTACTGGGTGCATCAGGAAGCGGTAAATCAACACTACTACGTATGCTTGCTGGTTTTGAACAGCCAACATCAGGTCAAATAATTCTTGATGGTAAGGATTTATCACAAGTTCCACCTTATAATCGTCCTATTAATATGATGTTCCAATCGTATGCTTTGTTTCCTCACATGACGGTTGAACAAAATATTGCCTTTGGTTTAAAACAAGATAAATTAAGTTATAGTGAAATTAAACAGCGTGTTGAAGAGATGTTAGCGCTTGTGCATATGGAGCAATTTGGCAAACGTAAACCACACCAATTATCAGGTGGTCAGCGCCAACGTGTGGCTTTAGCCAGAAGTTTGGCTAAACGACCAAAATTATTGTTACTTGATGAGCCAATGGGTGCACTTGATAAACAACTTCGTGATCGAATGCAGCTTGAAGTGGTGAGCATTTTAGAACAAGTGGGGGCAACTTGCGTTATGGTTACCCATGATCAAGAAGAAGCTATGACTATGGCTGGTCGTATTGCTATCATGAATAAAGGTCAATTTGTGCAAATTGGTGAACCAGAAGAAATTTATGAACATCCAAATAGCCGTTATAGTGCTGAGTTTATTGGTTCGGTTAATATTTTTGACGGTATCTTGCAAGAAACGTTAGAAGATGGTTTGATTTTGAGTTGTCCTACTATTAAACATCCATTTAAAGTGGATTATGATTCGCCTGCGGTGGAAGGCGTACCGATTAAAGTTGCTTTGCGCCCAGAAAAAATTCAATTATGTGAACAATTGCCTGAAGATGGCTATAACTGTGCTACAGGTGAAGTTGTCGAAATTGCTTATCTTGGGGATTTATCGATTTATCATGTCAAATTGCCAAGTGGGCAAATTATTATTGCACAATTGCAAAATGAGCATCGTTATCGTAAAGGAATGCCAACTTGGGGGGATATAGTTAACTTAAGTTGGGAAGTTGATAGTTGTGTTGTACTTACTGAATAAACAAAAGAGGATATCATAATGCGATCCATTGTATTAGGATTGTTGTTAAATGCATTTGTGTTGCTCAATGTTTATTGGCGTTTTGTAACAACGGGTGCATTTGATAACTTATTTTTAGATGCGCTATTTACCGCAATGACATTGAGCTTTTTATTGTCATGCTTTGGTTGTTTTTTAGCGCATTACAGACCATCTAAATTTGCTTATCGGCTTATTATTGCTGGCAGTATTTTATTTATTCCAGCAGGGTTAGTTGTGATTTTTTATACATATAAAAAATTGCGTCAACAACGAGATGATTCAGATTTAATGACTCTTTATGGAAGGTTAACGGTAATTGCGATCCCTTATTTATGGATGCTATTACTGTTTTTATTACCATTTTTAATTGTATTTAGGATCAGTTTTTCTGAAATTGCTTTAGCAGTGCCACCTTATACTGATTTGTTAAGTTATGACGATGGTTTGCTTAATATTACGTTAAATTTTGGCAATTATTTAAATCTAATTAGCGATACAATTTATGTTGATTCGTATTTGCAATCACTTAAGATTGCTGCGATTTCAACTGTGCTTTGTATTTTGATTGGTTACCCATTGGCTTGGGCTATTTCACAATGCAAACAGTCAACTCGCAATATTTTATTGCTACTGATCATTTTACCTTCATGGACATCGTTTTTAATTCGTGTTTATGCGTGGATTGGTATCTTGAATCCTAATGGGCTGTTAAATCACTTTTTGATGTGGTTAGGCGTCATTGATCAGCCTTTGATTATTATGAAAACCTATTTTGCGGTGTATATTGGTATTGTTTATTCGTATTTACCATTTGTGGTATTGCCAATTTATACGTCGTTAAGTAAGGTCGATTCAACGTTAATCGAAGCAGCATTAGACTTAGGTTGTAAACCGATAAAAACATTTTTTAAGATCATTGTACCTTTAACTAAAAATGGGGTGATTGCTGGAGGAATGTTGGTGTTTATTCCTGCTGTAGGTGAATATGTGATCCCTGAATTATTAGGGCCTTCTGAAGGCATTATGATTGGTACCCAGCTTTGGACCGAGTTCTTTAACAATCATGACTGGCCAGCAGCTTCAGCTGTTGCAAGTGTGATGTTGATGATATTAATTGTACCAATTTACTATTTTAATAAATTCCAAAATCGACAAATGGGAGGTAAATAGATGAACAATTTACCTGTTATTACACGATCCGCCCTAATTGTATTTATCTTCTCTTTGCTAGGTACAATTTTATTGAGTATTTTGATTTCATCATCGGGATTAACGCTTTTGGGGCAAAGTAGTTTTTACTACGGCTGTATTACTTTTAGTTTTATACTTACGGCTTTAGTTACTATAGCGCTGTTTTTTCGGTGCTTGAAGGGGCTTATCTTTTTAGTTGTCTTTTCGTTTTTATATATCCCCATGATCATTTTGATTGTTTATTCGTTTAACAGTTCTCGGCTAGTAACAGTTTGGGCGGATTTTTCAGTCAAATGGTATTTTGAGCTAATTCACAATGAAACACTACTTAAAGCTGTCGGATTAAGTTTATCTATTGCTGCATGCGCTGCTACTTTTGCTGTTGTGCTCGGCACATTGGCCGCTTATGCAATTATCCGTTTTAGGCGATTCCGTGGGTCTAATTTATTCTCATTTATGACAACAGCGCCGTTAGTTATGCCTGATGTTATTACTGGATTGGCATTGTTATTATTGTTTGTTGGCATGGGACAGGTTTTGGGGTGGCCAAAAGATCGGGGTGCAATAACTATTTGGATGGCACATGCGACTTTCTGCACTGCCTATGTCACGGTAGTCATTAGTGCAAGGCTTCGTGAACTTGATAAATCTATTGAAGAAGCGGCTTTAGATTTGGGTGCTAACCCATTGAAAGTCTTCTTTGTTATTACATTACCAATGATTGCACCAGCATTAGTTTCTGGTTGGTTACTTGCATTTACCTTATCACTTGATGATGTAGTAATTGCTAATTTTGTAACAGGGCCAGGCGCAATGACATTACCTAAATTAATATTTTCAAAAGTACGTTTAGGGGTTGATCCACAAGTAAACGCTTTAGCCACAATTATATTACTCATTGTAGGGATTATCGGTTTTATTTCGTGGTTATGGATGCGTCAGTCTGAGCGACGTCGCATTCAAGAAACACATAAGCACTAAATCCTGCCTCTTATATCAATATTGCCGCACATTGCGGCAATATTACGTTTTAAAATCTCCGTGTTTTTTTCATCATTTTGTATTATAGTGTGAATGGTCAATTTATTTGGCTAAATTCTCAGGGCGGGGCGTAATTCCCCACCGGTGGTATAGCCCACGAGCGCTTAATATTTTAGATCTTAATGGTCTGTTTATTTTATTAATAACAAACCACAATAAACCATCTAAAGATATTAAGGTCAAGCAGATTTGGTGAAATTCCAAAGCCGACAGTTAAAGTCTGGATAAAAGAGAGTTGCTTATCTTTCTCATGTTTGCTGAAAGGCAAAGTCATACTGGTCAAGCACAGCCCTGATTCTGGTATTTTATTTATTTGTACTTAATTAATTTGATGCATCAATAATGATTAAAATTTAATTAAGTAAATAATGAAATGAGCAAATTAAAAGTATAGGTATTTACCATGAATCAGTTTAATCTGAATGAGTTTGGAACTCCAATCGAACGAGTTAAAAAGGCCATTGCATCAATTCAAGCCGGTCAAGGTGTGCTAGTTTTAGATGATGAAGATCGTGAAAACGAAGGCGATATTATTTGGGCTGCTGAGTCAATCACTCCCGAACAAATGGCTATGACTATTCGTTATGGTAGTGGCATTGTTTGCTTATGTTTACCGCCAAAACGTTGCGAAGAATTGGAATTGCCTATGATGGTGGCCAATAATACCAGTAAAAATAATACTGCGTTTACTATTTCGATTGAAGCTGCCGATGGTGTAACAACGGGGGTATCAGCTGCCGACCGCGTTACGACCATTAAAGCTGCGGTTAATGATAACGCTAAACCTAGCGATCTTAATCACCCAGGACATGTCTTTCCATTGGTTGCTAAAGAAGGTGGTGTATTGGTTCGCCGAGGCCATACCGAAGCATCAATTGATTTAGTGACATTAGCAGGTTTAAAACCTGCCGCAGTACTGTGTGAGTTAACGAATGATGATGGCACAATGGCAAGAGCACCTGAAGTGGTAAAGTTTGCCAAACAATACCATATGCCCGTTGTAACCATTGAAGATATAGTTGAGTATCGTAACACTCTCAACTCTTGAGCTAACAATTGTTCCGCCGATGAAATTGTTCGGCGGAGTTATTTATACTCATCATATTTAACGTTAAAAAATCTAACTTATTTTTTTGTATCGAAACCCTATTGATAAAGCTGCTATCTGAAATATTTTTTAGGTTTATAAGTCAATGTTTTTTATCGGATTAGTGAAGTTAGTCTTTTTATCGATTTGGCTTGAAAAGCGTGATTTGTTCGCTTATTTTATAAGAAGAAAAATTTTGCTTACATCTGGATAATTTATGCTACGTTCTATTTTTATTTATCTTATGGCACTTTTAACACTTACTGGTTGTCAAGCTGAATCAACAAAATCGATGAATGTGATTGTAACTAATTCTAAAACAGAGGTTTTTTATTCAAGCTCTCATAGTGATTATAAAATTACTATTTATGCACCTAATCCACCCGCTCCCAAGGGTGGTTGGCCAATTATTTATCTTCTTGATGGTGATAGTTATTTTTTAACAGCCCATAGTATTTTGACTAATTACTTTCCTTTTCCTATGCTTAACCAACTTAACTGTCCTATAAATAGCGATACTAAACAAGTATGATAACGCCTACTTTAGATTTATAATAAAAAACGGTTTAAAAACACTATTTTATTATTCTATACTGATTTAAAATTAAATTAAGAAAGTATAACTATTTTTATTTTTTTCTATCAATTTATCTATTTCTTTTATATCTTTCTAAAAGCATACGATATGGTATGATATGGAATAGGCAGGCTAACTTACATAAATCGTAATGCATTGAATTATAAAAATTTGCTCTTGCTATTGATGATTATTCATTATAGAATTACCTACCTTATTGAAAAATAATAATAAAACTTGTGGTAAGGTATCATGAAGGTTAGTTGCTTTGACTTATTCGTTTTTTTGACTTAATAGTTAAAAACATACAGTAATTAAGCTCTTTGGGTGGCAAATGTTCTGTTTGCGAACCATCTTTTATTTTGTCGTTGTTTATCGACAATAAATCATTATCAAGTGCTATATAAAATAGGTTATGACAAAAAATAAAGTAGCAAAACGAGGTAGCTATGTTAAGCGTGAATAAAGAGTGGGCATTTGTAGTGCTGACTTGCTTTTTTGAGTTATGTTGGATTTTAGGGTTTAGCGTTGCAACCGAGCTATGGCAGTGGGGTATCATTGTGTTGCTAATTGTTGTCGATTTTACTTTTTTAACCAATGCTTGTAAAACAATACCCACAGGTACAGTGTATGCCATATTTTCAGGCGTTGGTGCAGTTGGTGCGACAGTGATTGACATGTTGCTTTTTGACAAAGAAATTAAATTAATTCAACTTTTTTTTGTGGCACTTATCATTATTGGTGTTGTGCAACTTAAACGTGCGGATAGTTAATATTACAATAAAGGACAAATTTAATCATGGGATGGCTATTGATATTAATTGCAACTGTTTTTGAAGTTCTTGGGGCGATTGGTCTTAAGTTATATGCAGAGCAAAAAACTCTGTTTAGGCTTGTTTTATATTGGGGAGGATTTTCTGTTTCTTTTATGCTTTTTTACTTTTCTCTCCATTATCTTGAATTGAGTATTGTGTATCCTGTTTGGGTTGGTCTTGGCACATCGGGGGCGGTGTTAGCTAATATGTTATTGTTCAATGAGCCTAAAAACTTTTCTCGATTATTTGGTTTGAGCATTATTATTATTGGTGTTGTTGGTTTACATGCTACTTTATAATCAGTTTTGATTATACTGACAAAAAAACCGGAGATAATCTCCGGTAAAATATAATGTAAGGTTGAATAAAAAAAGAAATTAAATTAAATTTCGTTAGCATGCTCTTTTAAGAAACTTGCAACGCCTTTCGGGTTTGCTTGCATGCCTTTTTTACCTTTTGTCCATTGTGCAGGGCAAACTTCTCCATGCTCTTCATGGAATTGGAACGCATCAACAATACGAATCATTTCGTCGATATTACGACCAATTGGTAAATCGTTAATCGTTTCATGGCGTACAATGCCTGATTTATCAATGAAGAATGATGCGCGTAATGCCACACCAGCTTCAGGATGTTCAACACCATATGCTTGCATAATTTCGTGTTTGATATCTGCAATAATCGGGAATTTTACTTCACCAATACCACCATTGTCTCGAGGTGTGTTTCGCCAAGCGTTATGTACATATTCAGAGTCCATTGAAACACCAATAACTTCAACTCCTCGCTTTTTGAATTCTTCTAGGCGGTGATCAAAGGCGATGATCTCTGATGGACAAACAAAAGTAAAGTCCATTGGCCAGAAAAAAACCACAGCATATTTACCATGAATATGTTGTGATAAATTGAAATTGTTAACAATTTCTCCAGATCCTAAAACTGCTGCTGATGTAAAATCTGGGGCTTTGCGAGTGACTAATGTCATAGTGTTTCTCCTTGCTAATTAAATGTAAATCATATCGTGAAGCATTATAGCAATTAAAATCGATTGTCCAAGTTGTTATAAACAATCGGTATCATAAGTTTAAGCTATTAACTGTTGATTATTGTTCGGTATTATTTATTAATTTTTTAGGTTTACCTTTATTTTTGGTATCTCGATGACGCTGTTTTATCTTTTTCTTCTTGGCATCTTCTTTTTTGCGAACACTTTTTAATTTTGCTTTTTGCGATGGTTTTTTCTTTGTTGCTGGCTTTGGGGCTTTTGTTTTTGGTCGCAATTCATCAATGGTTCTTAGTTTTATTGGTTCTTGGATATAGCGCTCAATTTTTTGTAGTAATTCGTTATCATGAGCTTCAATTAGCATAATTGCCGTACCTTTTTTACCTGCACGTGCAGTGCGACCAATGCGGTGCAAGTAAACATCTGCGGTTTTCGGGGCATCAAAATTAATAACGTGGGTGATATCGTCAATATCAATTCCACGCGCTGCAACATCAGTTGCAACCAGTACATTAACAGTATTATTGCTAATTCTTTTGATCGCTTCGTTGCGTTTTGCTTGTACCATTTCGCCTTCTAAATAGCAACTGTGGATGCCAGCTTGATGCAGCAGGTTAACTAATTCGTGCACACGTTCACGTTTACGAACAAATACAATGGTTTTTTTTAATTCTTGTTGTTTTAATAAGTGAGTAAGCAGTGCCACTTTATGGGGTAAGTCGTCAGCACGATAATAGAATTGTAGGATCTTTTTTCGCTCTTTACGTGATGGATCGGCATTGATTTCAATTGGTGCATTTAAAATACGACTGGCAAAATTATGCAGTCCTTCGCCTTCAAGTGTAGCTGAAAATAATAAAGTTTGCTTACGCCAACGAGTTTCGGCTGATATGGTTTCGACATCTTGCGAAAAACCCATGTCTAGCATGCGGTCTGCTTCGTCTAAAATCAGCATCTCAACCGCTCGGCAATCAAAATTTTCTTCTTTTATATACTGTAATAATCGACCTGTTGTTGTAATAACAATATCTTGATTTTTGCTAAATACTTCAGCGTGATTCATATAAGCAACCCCACCAGTGATGGTTGCGATGCTTAGCGGTGTCGATTCGGTTAATAATTTGGCTTGCTCGGCAATTTGCATGGCGAGTTCACGCGTTGGTGTTAATATCAAAATGCGTGGTGGCCCAGATTTACGACGAGGGAAATCTAATAAATGTTGCACAGCAGGAATTAAAAAAGCGAGTGTTTTACCCGTACCAGTTGGTGCGGAGCCTAAAATATCTTTGCCATCTAGCGCAACAGGAATCGTTTGTGCTTGGATTGCTGTCGGGGTGTTTATA
Source organism: Gilliamella sp. Fer4-1 (assembly GCF_001690515.1). Lineage (NCBI taxonomy): Bacteria > Pseudomonadati > Pseudomonadota > Gammaproteobacteria > Orbales > Orbaceae > Gilliamella > Gilliamella sp. Fer4-1. The sequence goes on from NZ_LZGZ01000076.1 coordinate 14,955, forward strand.
TCCTGCGTTTGAAGATTGTGAATTAATATATCATCTAGCTCTAAATCAGAAAAAGTGTGTACTGTCATAATGATCTTTTCATCTAAAATTATAAGACACATTATAACGGCAATTACTATAACTACAATCAATAAAAGTGTGATGGATTATTATTCGTTCTTTATACGTTATTTGCTTACAGATAAGTTATCTTGAAGAGAATGTCAACTTGTGTGCCTAAAATCTTAACGATTTATTTAAGCAAAACTTATCATCTTTGAGTGTTTATGGTAAGATTAGGTAAATTATTACAGCATGTAAAATGGTGATTGGGTTATTCCGTTGCGGTTTAACGCTTAATCAATTTGTACCTTAATACAAGCTG
>NZ_LZGZ01000077.1:0-365 GCF_001690515.1 Gilliamella sp. Fer4-1
CCAACTCTATTTTTGGAAAAAATTGCTTTGTGAGAGTTCTGGCAATTCAAACTATCGCATCAATTTCACCGTTCTCACATTTTTTACGGTATTCATCTAGTAGTTCTTTATTATTTTTGAAATCGTCAACCGTATAGGTTTTCTCATTACATCCAAATAAGAACATGGCAGTAATCAATATTAGTATTTTTTTCATATAAATTCCTTACAATCGTTGGTTAATATTAGATTAAGTTTTATTGTGTTTTATTAAAAAATCATTTACAGCTAACCTAAGTAAATCAGAAATTGTTTTCAAAGGTAACTTTGCCAAGAAATAAGATTACTATTCAAAATGGCGACATGTTTATAATAAATAAAAAAAA
>NZ_LZGZ01000078.1:0-532 GCF_001690515.1 Gilliamella sp. Fer4-1
GTTTTCCAAAAGTGGGAAGAATGTATTAAATAATATTTTTAAAAATTAGGTAAACTAAATGAATATTGAAATTGCGAAAAACATATTAAAAGAATTCATTATTGCGATGAATCATTGGGAAATACGTTGCTATCCAAAATTAAAAAGTGATTCTTCAGAAGAAGCTTATTTACAAATGACTAAAGATTTGAATTTTATATTTGATAAATTCTGTACAAAAAAGAACGAAAATATGATCGACAAGCAGCATTATCTTGTGGAAACCCACCAGAGTACTCACCAGATGAAGAAATATTAAAAATAGAAGAACTCAAAGGGAATAAAGTAGTTATTTACACGCAACAACAAAATCGTACAAAAAGTCAATTTCGTTATACCTTGCATTACAAAAAACATGAGTGGCGTATTGATAAAAAAGAGGTATATGATAAGTTTGATAATAATTGGGACAAATATCCATTGTAATAATTACTAGAATTCTATCGTAAATACGATTAAATATCTGGAAAAAGCAAAATAATAGCTAAGCATT
>NZ_LZGZ01000079.1:0-33691 GCF_001690515.1 Gilliamella sp. Fer4-1
CTCACAAAATCATTTAAGTTTGATAATTCAGGACTTTTGGCAACAGGTAAAAAAATCTGAACAATCTTTTAATGAATTTGAATTTATCGATATAATGAAAAATATCAATAAGCTATTAGATGAAAATCAGTTAGATGTAATTGCTGAAATTACTATAGGGGATACTAAAAAGCATAAAATTATTTTTACCACAAATGGAAAAATTGATCGATTCGAGTATGTAATGGAAATTACCCGACAAGCACCTGATCTTCAGTTTTTCGAAGTAGAAGCATTTCGTCAGCGTATTAATAATGTAGATACATTTGTTATAAAATCTAAAGAGAGTTCTTTCTCATTAGGCGCAACTGATTTATTAATTCAATATAAAGAAAGTTATCGTAAAATATCTATCGGTATTATGTTTGCTAAGACTGTCCCAGAAGATATGGTAAAACAAGCAGAAACGATGGCATTGATTTATCTCGATCATCTATTGGGTGAATATGATTTTGCTGTCAGAGTAGAATCTATTGAGTTTTTAAAGACAGATCACAATGCTGCTACAATTCCTGCTAACCAATTTGTCACTATTTTTGATCGATTATGGAAAGAAGATTTAAAACACACAGGTGTACTTAATGCTCAAGAGGATCAATGGATTGTATTTGAATTAACTGATCTTAAAATGCTAGTGCATCGTAATGAAGCGGCTAATTCTTTGGTAGGGCATGAAAATTATTGTTATGCACTTAATGTTATCGTTGATATTGATAGCAAAGAGACTCTTTCACTTGTTTATGAATTAGAAGATGCTATCAATCTTGCTTTATGTGCTGATGAGCGAGGTATTCATTGTCAAAACAGTTTTAGTCAAGGTATAAGGAATATGTTATGGCATGTAGGAAATAAACACTCAGCACTTCAGTTAGTACAACAAATAACAAACCGATATAATACATTATCAGTTAAAATTGAATGCGAGTTCGATCCTTTCTGGCGACAGTACTTACGTTGGGCTGAATGTCATCAAGCATAAAAAGTATCTACGATTAATGGATACTTTTCCTCACTAATAACTATTGCGTTAGTATATTGTTATATTTAAGTCATAAAAAAAGATAACCTAATTACTTAGATTATCTTTTATAAAACTTGAACTCAATTTAATTAAATTTTCGTTGTAAATGTACGAGCAATAACGTCGCGTTGTTGTTCTGCAGTTAACGAGTTAAAACGCACTGCATATCCAGAAACACGAATTGTTAATTGTGGGTATTTTTCTGGATTTTTTACTGCATCTTCTAAAGTTTCACGACGAAGAACGTTAACATTTAAGTGTTGACCACCTTCAATTTTGATGGTTGGTGCAACATCTAATGGAACTTCACGATATTCGAATTGACCTAATTCGGCAGTTGGGATAACTTGATCTTCTTTATAAACTGATTTAGCTGCCACACAACGAGCTTCTTTAGTAGCGTCATCTAATAACCAAAAAGAGTTAAGAAGTGCTGCATTGTCTGCTTTAGTAATTTGGATACCTGTAATCATTTTAAATCCTCCTAACGGGGCCTTATTGCCCTAAAATAATTAGGGTTAATATAGCACTTTCAAAATTTGATTAAAGTCAAAAAAAGCTATCAATTCAATAAGTAATACCTTTAGTTAGTATTTTTTCTATGTCCCTGAAAATCTATTTATCGCATTAATTCTTTTAAATTTATTAACTATACATTTGTATTATCTAAACATAAGGGTAGATAACATAATACTTTATTTAGTGTAAAGTGTAGCGTAATTGGAAGTATTATAAGAATATTTTATTAGCATTGCTGTCTTGAGCAATAAAGCAACATTTTATATTTAAATAAATATTTTGGTTTAGTGAACCTTAAGCTCATTAGCATTAGGTTTATTATGATTTTTAGGTATAATTATTGCAATCAGCAAATAGTGTTGTTGAGTCATATAAAAATTAGAACATAGGTATTGTATGAATAATCAATTAACATGGCATGATGTTATTGGCGCTGAAAAAGAAAAGCCCTATTTTCAACAAATAATGCAATTTGTGGCATCTGAGCGGGCGAAAGGTAAAATTATTTATCCACCACAGCATGATGTGTTTAATGCATTTCGTTTTACGCCATTTAATCAAATTAAAGTGGTGATTTTAGGGCAAGATCCTTATCATGGCCCTAATCAAGCACACGGACTTTCATTTTCTGTTTTACCAGGAATTAAGCCACCCCCATCGTTATTGAATATCTATAAAGAATTATCAGCAGATATTGAACATTTTAAGATTCCTTCTTATGGTTATTTAGCCTCTTGGGCAACTCAAGGTGTATTATTATTAAACAACGTGCTAACGGTTGAAGCAGGACAAGCCCATTCTCATGCAAAAATAGGTTGGGAAACTTTTACTGACCATGTGATAGCAGCAATCGATCAATATCTTGAAGGAGTGGTTTTTTTATTGTGGGGGTCTCCTGCGCAAAAAAAAGGGCAGTTTATTAATCGCCAAAAACATCATGTATTAACTTCAGTACATCCATCGCCGTTATCCGCCCATCGAGGTTTTTTGGGCTGTAAGCATTTTTCCAAAGCAAATGATCTAATTATACAGCAAGGTAAAACTGCTATAGATTGGCAGCCAAAGCTACCGGAAAAAGTGAATGAGTAATAAAAGACGTCGAACAAGTTTGCAAGAAATTGCCAATTTAATTGGGATAAGTAAAATGACAGTCAGTCGTTTTCTACGTGATCCTAACCTTGTATCAAAACCACTCCAATTACAAATTTCAGCAGCGATAGATAAGCTAGGATATATTCCCAATAAAGCACCCGATATGCTGTCTAACGCTAAAAGTAATGCTATTGGTATTGTGTTCCCTTCTTTAACCAATCAGGTTTTCGCCGATATTTTAAAAGGTATTGAGATGGTGACTGATGTAAGAGGATATCAAACCATGATCACCCATACCGGATACAGTGCTGACAAAGAAGAGTTACGTTTACGCTCATTACTTTCTTATAATATTGACGGGTTAATTTTAACGGAAAGAACGCATACTCCAGCAACATTAAAGATGATTGAAATTTCGGGTGTTCCTGTGGTTGAAATTATGGACAGTGTTTCACCTTGTCTTGATATGGCTGTCGGATTTGATAATTTTACTGCAACGAAAAATATGATTCATCGTATGATAGATAAAGGGCGTCGTAATATTGTTTATTTTAGCGCAAGGCAAGATCAACGAAGTATTATTCGTCAACAAGGCTATGAACAGGCAATGCAAGAAGCGGGATTAAATCCACGAACATTAGCAACTAAAGAAGCGTCATCTTATGAGTTAGGCGCACGATTTTTGCATCAGATTTTAACAGAATTACCTTGCGTTGATGGCATTTTTAGTACCAATGATGATTTGGCCTTGGGCGTATTATTAGAGTGCCAGCGAATGCGTATTGAAGTTCCAAAACAGATAGCGATTGTTGGCTTTCATGGGCATCAAATTGGTCAATATATGAATCCTAAATTAGCTTCTATACAAACACCAAGAATTGAAATGGGGAAGATTGCGGCTGAACTGTTATTAAAACGAATCAACGGCGAGAAGATTGATCGAAAAGTGGTTGATTTGCCAGTTGAATATTTAGATGGAGAAAGTATTTAAAAGATAGGAGATAATGTTAATAATGATTTAACCTTACCACGTTTAATGATAAGGTTATTAGTAATAAATTATAAACCTTTAGGGTTTTCACCGTATTGGTTGCTGCCTGGTGTTGAGTCCAGTACGCAGAATACAATTATAATAATAGCGCCAATGTATGGAATACATTGTAACAAAACCCACCAACCTGATTTACTTGTATCATGTAAGCGACGTACAGTAACCGCTAAATTAGGAAGGAATAATGCCAACGTTAAGATAAGGGTTACCACTAAAGGACTTCCAATCATTTTATCAATGATTATTGCGATAACAGTTAAAATAGAACTGAACAAAACGTACATCCAATATTCTTTACGACGTGCTCGTCCATTAAAATTTGCATAATTTTTTGTAATGCCATCAATAAACCAATTCATTCCTATATTCCTTTTTTTAAATTAATTGCTGAAATAAATTATTTGGGACGGCTATTCTAATGAAAAAAAAGTGAAAATAAAACTGATTTTTACCGTTAAATTTTTTATTTTTCTTTTTTTATCAAGATTTACGTTGTCTATAAGACAGTCGATTTTAGGTTTTCATCGAGTGAGATATATGTTAAAATCGCCACTCAGTGGTTATTTATACCGACTAACCGATTATAGAAAATAACACTGAGGCCCTCCATGAAAATAGTTGAAGTAAAACACCCTCTTGTCCGTCATAAAATTGGATTAATGCGTGAATACGACATTAGCACCAAAGAATTTCGTGATCTTGCCAGTGAAGTTGGCAGTTTATTAACTTATGAAGCAACGGCTGATCTACCTACCGAAAAAGTAACGATAGAAGGTTGGTGTGGGCCTGTTGAAGTTGAACGTATCAAAGGTAAAAAAATTACCGTCGTACCTATCTTGCGCGCAGGTTTAGGTATGATGGATGGCGTGCTTGAACATATACCAAGTGCCCGTATTAGCGTTGTTGGTTTTTATCGTAATGAAGAGACTCTTGAACCTGTCCCTTATTTCCAAAAGTTAACATCTGATATTGAAGAACGAATGGCTTTAGTTGTGGATCCAATGCTTGCAACAGGTGGTTCAATGGTGGCAACAATCGACCTGCTTAAAAAAGCAGGTTGTAAAAATATTAAAGTATTAGTTTTGGTTGCTGCACCAGAAGGTATTAAAGTACTTGAACAAGCTCACCCTGATGTTGAACTTTATACCGCATCAATTGATGAGAGGTTGAACGAAAAAGGCTACATACTACCAGGACTTGGGGATGCTGGAGACAAAATATTCGGCACAAAATAAAATCTCAAATTTTAGACCGGTTAAACCGGTTTTTTTATGCCTGTCAAACAGGCAAGTTATACAAAAAATTTAGTTAAGTAAGAGAGGCGAGATGTGAGCAACATCACAACAGACAAAACAGAAAATATAACATCACAGCATAAGCATTCTTGGCAGGATATTTTTACTGGCGCACAAATGTTATTTGTCGCATTTGGAGCATTGGTATTAGTACCGTTGTTAACTGGGTTAAATCCCAATGTAGCGCTTTTTACTGCTGGAGTAGGTACTTTATTATTTCAATTAACCACGAAAGGTAAAGTACCGGTATTTTTAGCTTCATCATTTGCGTTTATTGCCCCTATCTCATTTGGCGTTGCGCAGTGGGGGATCCCCGCTACTTTAGGTGGTTTAGTTGCCGCGGGTTTGGTCTTTATGTTTTTTGCTTTCTTAGTCAAAATGAATGGTAGCCATGTTATTGACCGCATTTTACCGCCGGTTGTGACAGGCCCAATTATTATGGTTATTGGCTTATCGCTTGCGCCGGTTACCGTTGGGATGGCAATGGGTAAAAATAGTGGACTACAAGCTGAAAATTATCAATTGATTCTTATTTCAATGGCATCATTATTAACGACTTTAGTGGTAGCTATTTGGGCAAAAGGATTTTTAAAATTATTACCTATTATTTCGGGTATTGTGGTTGGTTATACGCTTTCTTGTATGTTCGGTATTGTCAATTTTCAACCGGTGATTGATGCGCCATGGTTTAAAGTACCTGATTTCACATTTCCTGAATTTCACTGGCAAGCCATTTTGTATATGCTGCCAATTGTGATTGCACCAACCATTGAACATGTGGGTGATATTATGGCAATTAGTACTGTCACAGGTAAAGATTACACGCGTGATCCTGGCTTACAGCGCACATTACTCGGTGATGGACTGGCAACATCGACAGCGGGATTTTTTGGTGGTCCACCCTGTATTACTTATGCAGAAGTAATTGGTGCGGTAACGTTAACGCGTAATTTTAAAACTCGCGTCATGACATGGGCGGCAATTTGGGCCATTTTAATGTCTTTTATTGGCAAGATAGGCGCTTTTTTAAGTTCAATTCCAACAGTAGTCATGGGGGGAATTATGGTGCTATTGTTTGGTTCCATTGCATCAGTAGGCATAAATATTTTAGTTAAACACAAAGTGGATCTTTCCGTGCCTCGAAATATGTGTATTGTCTCATTAGTCTTAGTTTTTGGGATTGGTGGGATGATTTTTGATTTTGGATCGTATGCTCTACAAGGTATCAGTTTATGTGGTATCTTAGCGATTGTGTTAAATCTAATTCTGCCACATCAAATCAAACCGACTGATAACCACTAAATTAATTCAATTATCGTTGACTATAAATATAGTCAACGATATTTATAATATGGCTATGTTAACCTATTACTATAAATTCTCAATTAATCGCCAAACGGTATAGAATTCTGAATATTTTTTACAAAAATATCGCTTAAAACGTGAATATCCCATTTTCATTAAAGTCGCTATCTCTTTCTGTTTTTTCATTCATGGGTGGGCAAGCTATTTTGCTAATTGTTGATTAATACGATGGTTATCACAGATTTTTACTAGTAGATGCTACAAATTCTCAATTAATCACAAAACGGTATAGGATCGTGAATATTTTTTACAAAAAATATAATCTAAAAAGTGAATAGGTGGATAAATACCTCATAATTATCACACAACTTGCGTATAAAATTATATTGCCTGTTTTATACTCAATCTATTTTATAATTTTATTTATAAATAAGCTACTTATCCGTGATAAGACGAAAGTTTTTATATGGTTATTACAGTCGTTTGTCAAAAAGTTTCAGAAAACTATGTGTTTTAGTATAAAAACACACTTATCAGAAAATAAGTGTGTTTTTAGCAATAAACGCTTTATTTCACTGGACGCATCGTCGGGAATAAAATAACATCACGGATAGTATGGCTGTTAGTAAATAGCATCACCGTACGGTCGATACCAATACCAAGTCCTGCCGTTGGTGGCAAACCATGCTCAAGGGCAGTAATGTAATCTTCATCATAGAACATTGCCTCATCATCGCCAGCGTCTTTTTGGGATACTTGATCTGCAAAACGTTGTGCTTGATCTTCTGCATCATTGAGTTCTGAGAATCCATTGCCAATTTCACGGCCACCAATAAAAAATTCGAATCGATCAGTAACAAATGGGTTTTCATCGTTACGGCGAGCCAGCGGTGATACTTCTGCTGGATACTCAGTAATAAAGGTTGGTTGAATTAAATTTGCTTCAGCCACTTCTTCAAAAATTTCAGTGACAACACGACCAAGTCCCCAACCTTTTTCAATTTTGACGCCAATAGATTGGGCAATGGCACAGGCTTTATCAAAATCATCTAAATCGGCATTATTGGTTTCAGGACGATAATGGCAAATCGCTTCACGCATGGTCATTTTAATAAATGGTTTACCAAAATCAAAAGTATGATCGCCATATTGCACAACAGCATCGCCAGTTACAGCAATAGCTAAACGACGGAATAAGGCTTCTGTTAATACAATCAGATCTTTGTAGTCAGCGTAAGCCATATACATTTCCATCATGGTGAATTCTGGATTGTGTCTTGGCGATACCCCTTCGTTACGGAAGTTACGGTTAATTTCAAAGACACGTTCAAAACCACCCACCACTAAACGTTTTAAATAAAGTTCTGGCGCGATTCGTAGATACATGTCTAAATCAAGCGCATTGTGATGCGTAATAAATGGTTTCGCTGATGCACCACCTGGAATGACTTGCATCATTGGGGTTTCAACTTCCATAAAGTGATTTTCTAGCATAAAGTTACGGATTTCGCTAACCACTTTTGAACGCGCTTTAAACGTTTCTCTTGATTCTTGATTGGTGATAAGATCCAAGTAACGCTGGCGATAGCGCATTTCTTGATCAGAAAGCCCATGAAACTTATCAGGTAATGGGCGTAGTGCTTTGGTTAGCAAACGAATTTCTTCACAATGAATAGAAAGCTCGCCTGTTTTCGTTTTAAATAGGTAACCTTTCGCACCGACAATATCACCTAAATCCCATTTTTTAAATTGCTCGTTATAAAAGCCGTCAGGGAGATCATCACGGGTAACATAAAGTTGGATCTGCCCAGCAACATCTTGCAAAGAAACAAACGACGCTTTCCCCATAATACGGCGCATCATCATACGTCCTGCCACCGTTACGGTAATTTTGTTTTCAATGAGTTCTTCGTTAGTTTTATCGCCATATTGTTTGTGGAGATCGTTTGAAATCGCATCACGGCGAAAATCATTAGGAAACGCAACACCTTGTTCGCGAAGATGAGCGAGCTTTTCGCGACGTACTTTTAGTTCGTTATTTAACTCTTCAATTTGATTTTGTTGATCTTGCTGCTCTGTTGACATAGTTTTACCTTTTATTTATAGCCAAGCGGTTTATAAGCCTGCTTTTAAGCTTTCTTCAATAAATTGATCTAAATCGCCATCTAATACGGCCTGCGTATTACGCGTTTCAACGCCAGTGCGTAAATCTTTAATTCGTGAATCATCAAGCACGTAAGAGCGAATTTGACTGCCCCAGCCGATGTCAGATTTGTTTTCTTCCATCTGTTGTTTTTCGGCATTTTTTTTCTGCATTTCAAGCTCATACAGTTTTGCTTTTAACTGCTTCATAGCTTGATCTTTATTGCTATGTTGTGAACGGTTATTTTGACACTGCGTCACAATACCAGTTGGAATATGGGTAATACGTACGGCAGACTCGGTTTTATTCACATGCTGCCCACCGGCACCCGATGCACGGTACACATCAATGCGAAGATCGGCTGGGTTAATGTCGATATCAATATCATCATCAATTTCAGGATAAACAAATACTGACGAAAACGAGGTGTGGCGTCGATTGCCTGAGTCAAATGGGCTTTTACGGACAAGGCGATGCACCCCAGTTTCCGTACGTAACCAACCGTAAGCATAATCACCTGATACTTTAATCGTTGCTGATTTAATACCGGCAACATCACCATCAGAGACTTCCATCACGTCGGTTGCAAAGCCTTTTGATTCAGCCCAACGCAAATACATCCTAAGTAACATTTCAGCCCAATCTTGTGCTTCAGTGCCTCCTGATCCAGATTGGATATCCAAATAACAATCTGCACTATCGTAATTGCCTGAAAACATACGCCGAAATTCAAGGCCGACCAGTTTTTTTTCTAGCTGATCAAGTTCGCTATTTGCTTCATCGAAAGTCTCTTGATCTTCCGCTTCAATAGCCAGTTCAAGTAAGCCTTCAACATCGTCAAGACCTTGCGTTAATGAATTGATAGTATTGATAATTTCATCTAGTGCGACGCGCTCTTTACCTAACGCTTGCGCTTTTTCGGGATCGGCCCAAACTTCGGATTGCTCTAATTCAGCATTGACTTCTTCGAGCCGTTCTTTTTTTACATCATAGTCAAAGATACCCCCGAATCACAGCCGTGCGTTCGGTAAGTTCTGCTATCTTTGATTTAACAGGATTAATTTCAAACATGATTTAAATTGGTTTGTTCAGTTTTATGATTTTTTACAAGCGTTCATTGTAGCGGATTTGGGCATAATTTAGCAATTGCCAATTACCGTTTTGACTTAAACTTGATGAATAAAGTGCTCAGCGAAAAGTAAAAATAGCGCATAAAGCGCCATCTTTTTAGTTGAAGATATTTAGTGCAAGCTGGGTTATTTTTTGGCTTCAGCGTATAGCTCAGCAACTTTATCCCAGTTAACCACATTCCAAAATGCACCGATGTAATCAACACGACGATTTTGGTATTTCAAATAATAAGCATGTTCCCAAACATCAAGCGTTAGGATAGGTGTACCAGAAACGCCAGCAAATTTATCCCCCATTATTGGAGAATCTTGGTTAGCTGTTGAAACTACTTCAAGTTTACCATTTTGTAATACTAACCAAGCCCAACCAGATCCAAAGCGAGTGGCTGCCGCTGCTGCAAATTTTTCTTTAAATGCATCAACTGAACCAAAATCTTTTTCGATGGCAGCTTTAAGTTCACCTTTTAGTTCGGTACCGATTTTTAATAATTCCCAGAAAAGCGTGTGATTAACATGACCACCTACATTATTTTTAATGCCAGTAAGTTTATCAGCCGGCACTTTATCTAAATTTTTTAATAAATCGCTTGGGCTAAATTCTTTAATTTCAGCAGGTAAAGTTTCAACGATAGCATTGGCATTGTTGACATAGGTTTGATGATGTTTATCATGATGAAGATGCATCGTTTCAGAATCGATATAAGGTTCTAATGCATCGTAAGCATAAGGCAAAGGGGGTAAAGTATAAGCCATGAAATTTGCTCCTTTCATATATTAGGTATTATCAACTACTTTATCTTATGAGTATACGGGCTATTAGAATAGCCCTCAAACTATCACTTAGATAGTTAGTGGCTATCTGTGATTAGGCTGATGATTATTTTTCTAATTAGCTTTCATTACTTGCTATAAATGGAGTATACATCATAATTGCATGGTTTTCGCTGATGAGCTTTTCTTCGACATGGTTATCAATTAAATGTGTTTTGCGTTGCCATATTTTATTATGTCTGGTGTAGCCTCCCCACCACTGTTGTTCAATGCGATGATCGGTTTCTAGGATTTCATAATGATGAGTTAAGGGGATATTAGCAAGTAATTCACCATGTAAATATTGATCATCAAGCCAAAGATTAAGCCGGTAAGTGGTAGTGGTTTTATTGAGTAATTGTAAATCTACATAGTTATAAGACAAGGTCGCGCCACAAGCAAAAGGAATTGTACGATTGATATCGGGGAAAACATCAAAACTATGTCGCCAACGCTCCATAATGGTGAGATCAGAATGTAACACAATCCAATAAATCAAATTACCTAATTGGCATAATCCACCACCAATATCTTTGCCTATCTGTCCATTATGTAATGATAGCCCTTCTAAAAATCCTCGTTTTTTGGATGGACGCCCTACTTTTTGCCAGATCGAAAAACGTTGATTGGGCTTAATGATTGAACCATTAAGTTTTTCTATTGCTAAGCGAAGATTCGTGATTTTGTTATATTGTAAATACATATCAACATCTTTTAGTGGTCTTAATAAAACAGACTGATGTTTTTTGTGTGAATAACAACAGGTATTATTATTTATGTCGACAGTACTATAAATGTTACGATGTCGCCACCAATCTAATTTTCGTTTTAAGATAAAATACTCTTTGCCTAATTTCAGCCTTAATTTACTGCGTTTTATCGGTTTATCGACAATGATATCTTTCATATTTTCCATTCCCTTATCTACAATATATAATCAGTTATTTTTCTAAAGATGATTGATAGTGCTGGCTCAACTTGCCGAGAAAAGCGAAAAGTTTTTGATTCATTGCCGTGTAATCATGCGAGCGAAGCATTTCAGGCGTATCAACAAAGCGGTAATTGGCAGCTTGATTAAGCTCTTTTTGCGAATGGGCAATCAGCAATTCAACAACTTCAGGCGTGAACTCCATATGGCATTGAAACCCATAAACGAATTTATTATAAGCAATGATTTGCCGAGGGCAGCCTTCACTATAAGCAATAATTTGGGCATCTTTGGTTAAACCAGGCATATCATTGTGCCAATGGCCAACTTCTAATGCATTTCCAAAATCAGCAAATAAAGGATTTGCTTTACCGATTTCAGTTAGTGTAATAGGAAACTTCCCAATCTCTTTTTCTGGGCTTTTGGCATAGTTTGCCCCTAGTGCTTCGCCAATTAATTGCGCACCTAGACACACACCAATGACCATTTTACCCGCTTTTATCGCAGATAAGATCACGCCTTGTTCTGCTATGGAATCAAAATGGGCACACTCTTGTTTGGTTGTTGACGGCGATTGTGGACCACCCATAACAATAAGAAAGTCGATATCATCAATGCAATTAGGAAGCGGTTCATTAAGATAAATGCGAGAATAAGTTATAGTGTGATGATTATTTATCGCCCATTGTTCATAAGCTCCAGGCGCTTCAAAAGCTTCATGAATAATAAAATGTATATGCATTAATAACGGTTCCTTTAATTTTTACAATACAGATTTTTTACTTTTGGGGTTGTACTATTTTCGTGGAGATAATTATATTCATTAAAATTATAGGTGGTTAGCACGTATTTAAGCACAGCTTAAAACAATACGACTAAACGCCTATAAAATGTTTTTTATATATTTGGGAGTCTTAATTCTTATTATTTTCTGATTGTACCACCATTTTTGTTGCTGCAATTTTTTGATTAGCATATAAAACAACATCTTTAATTACTAATTTTTGAATAGCAGAGATAAATGTTTTCATTATTGAATAGTTGGGTTGAAAATTATTAACAGGTAAAAATATTTTTTCTATTTGAATTTTCTTATTACTTATACTATCTCCCCAAGAATATTTATGTTTCAAGCTTTTATTAATACAAGTGGCTAAATATAAGTAATTAAATCTGTCTTTTTCTTCTTTCTTTAGATAAAGTACTAAATTATGACTATCATTTGAATAAAAATCTTTTTCTTGATAGGTTACAGTAAACGTTTTTCCTCCAATAAAAATACAATTACCTTCATCTAAATATTTTTCGTCGTAGGAAATATAAGAGCTCACAGCATTATTTGTTGTGCTTGCACATAAATAAGGCGTTTTTCCACTATTTTCAACAATATCCCTTGATAAAATATTTCCTGTATTTTTTACATCAAAAATATCAATAACATTAAATTTTCTAAATTTTAGTTTTTCAAAATCATCTAAAGCTTGTTGCTCTTCTTTTGTTAAAGTATAATCTTTTAAGCCTGTAACAGATAAATAGGCTTCCAGCTCCGCTATACGCTCTGCTTCCAGCTCCGCTATAAAATTTTCCATAAAACCAAAATCAATCTTATCATTTTTTATTGGGAGTTGAATTTTTTCAGTTTTAATCCTTTCCCAACCAGCTTTGTTTGTCCATTCATAATTACCGAAAATAACCTTTGAAATAGAAGCAGTTAAATAAAGATAATGATTATCAGTCAATAAATTATCTGTAAATTTCCACCTGATAGCATACGCATCTTGTAAAATTGTAAATTCCTTATTTTGATAAAAAGTAGCTCCAGTATTTGCTCCATTCGCTGATATTGAAATAACATTTTTTAAAATAGTTGCATTATCCTTTGGTACAAAATTGTTTAACCCTTGATTTTGTATGCCAGCAGTCAAAGCCGGTAGAATAAACTCTTTTGTTGCTTTACTTGGTAACTCAGATGTTTTGTATCTTAAAGATTTTGTTCTGATTTTATCAAATAGATCCCCAATTTTAAATTCACCCCACTTAACTTCTTGCAGTTTTTTGCTAAGTGAGGCATCTACTTTCCCAGCCTTTCCCCTTCTTTGTTTTGTTGCTTTAGTAAATTGGAGACTTCCCAAGCCAAGTAGTCGCTGACTGTTTTCTTAAAGTCTTGTAATGTCGGTTTGGTATCAATTGGTGCACTTTGGTTCCAATCAGTGCCATTTTCAGGGTCTATGGTATTTTCGTAATACTCTTTATCGGTAAAAATATTAAGTTTACTCCGTCCAAAACGTACCAAGTTAACTAATTCTTGATATCGTTCTATTGCTCTGTCTGTATCTTTTAAATTGTTACTTGCTTTTTTGCGGTTAGTTCGTGTGTATCCGTCGTTTGAGAAGTCAATAAACTTCACCATTTCATCTTTTTCATGCTTTTCATTTATTTTAAACACATAGATATTTGTTTGTACGCTTGATTTGCCGATAAATAAATCAATAGGCATTTTTATACTGGCTAGAAGCGTATGTTTTTTTAAAATTCTTTGATTGTATTCTTTTGCTTTACCAGAACCGGCGGAATTTTGTATAATGATGGCTGCATACCCTTTATTCATCATACTAAGCGCTTTTTCTACAAAAATCATACCATTACCTTTTGCAGAATAAGGCGGATTGAGTATAAAAGCATCTGCTGGGAATTTTTCGTTCGGTTTTCCAAAACCGTAATTACCATCAAAGTCGGTTAAGGAATCTTTATTTAAAATGTTTGAGCTTCCGTCTCCCATTAAGATCATATTTAAAATTGCTAACATATATACACTGGAAAGGACTTCTAAACCCAGCAATTGTTCCGCTTTTATTTGAATCTCTTTTTTCTTGAGTTCATCCGGCGATGTAATGCTGTTTTTAGCATCATTCAGCATTTCGTTCATTGCGGCAACAAGTAAGCCGGCAGATCCTGTTGCAAAATCCCAAACGTAGGAGTCTTTATTTATTCGTGCCAATTTTACTAAAAGGGTAGCAACATACGAAGGTGTGAGTACTACGTCGTTAAGTTTATCTTGAGTAAAACCTAACCAAGAATACATTTCATTAAAGAGTTTTCCCGTAAAATCAGTCGTTAATCCGATTTTGTAATAGATACCTAAATCATCAATAATTTTAGTAAACACTCTTTTTAACTGAGATTCCCCATTATTGACTTTATTGATGTTTTCGGTGGTAAGAGTATTTTGCAAAGTTCTTAGAATAAGGTCTTTTTTCTCATTAGGTAATTTCTTTTCCTCTAAAAATGCTTTGATTTTTCGAACAATTATATCTCCATCTGTATTGCCTTTTTCGATAGACGATTTTAAATCTTCTTTTTCAAGAGGCGCTACTTTACCGGGTATCCCCAATGTTGCAATAATGGAGGCAGCAACCAGATAGACTCGATCGTTTTCTCCTAATCCTTTTTCATTTTGGTATATATCATTATTAAGCTTTACCAGACTCGCATTAATTTCTCTTTCACGTTGTTCTTTGAGTTTCTCAATCTCTTCTTGTGTTAGGCTTAATGATTTTACTTGCTTGATAAAAGCACAAAAGTTTTCTCTTTTTAAAAAAGATAAATCTGAAAATTCGCCAACTTTTTGGCCTATCCCAAAATTACTTTTTGAAACATAATAAACACCTATTTGATATTGTATTTTTTCGTTTTCGTCTTTATAACCGGTCATTCCGATAGCGATAATATCGGTGTAACTAGTATGGTGCAGTATAGCATTAGCATAATGCACGGCTCCGTTTACTGCATATGAATTGATATTTTTAAAATGTGGTTCATTTTTTGCTGTTCTATTCTCAACTTGTCCTTGATTGTCCAGTTTTACAAGTTTATTTTTATATCCTTTATATTCAATAAGGACAGGGTAAAAATTCATATTTTCATGTTGTAACAACAACTTCACATCGGGGCGATTTGCACCACTTCCGCCGTTTTTAGTAAAGTAATCGGAAAGTGCTTTATCTATTTCAGTATTTAATGCTTCTTGTTCTAATTTATAGTCTAATTGATATGATTTAAGCCAACCGTTAGCTAAATCCGCAATATTGGGTTCGATTGATTGCACCATTATTCTTTATCTCTTTGTTCTTAAATTTTACAAATTCCAAAGTAAAATTTGGAAATGAAGATATACTGTAAATATAAACTTCTATAGAAGTTGGTTATCTTAACGTTTTTGATAAGATATTATTTAATATAATATGCCGTTAAAAGAAAAAATTGGGATTATTATTTTGAACATAATAGATATATTATCTAGCTAATTATGAAATGAATAGGCTAGATGTGGGAATAACTCAAAGAAAGAAATTTAACTAATTTGTGCTATTTATCATTTTTTTAAAATTAGACTTTAGCAAATTCTTTGTCAATATTATATAAATATTGGCTCCTCCAACAGGACTTGAACCTGTGACATACGGATTAACAGTCCGCCGTTCTACCGACTGAACTATGGAGGAACCGAAATGTAGCGCGTATATTATAGATTTTATGGCGCTATGTCAATAGTTAAATGCTTTATAATGTTTTTTTGTCTAAAATTGCCTCCTTGATAATCATTCAAGTGCTAGGATTGTCTTGTATAAGTGTTTTTGTCTGAGTAATTGTTGTGGATGTGAGCCAAGTTTATGCTGTGGGATACTCTGTTTTAGATCGCGATAATAATCAATCCAATAAGGCAAAATTTGATTTGTCGTTAAATCTTTAAAATTCATTGGATATAATGCGAAATAGTCATTGCCGTGCTTAGTTTTGAAAGCATAAGTAATCAGTTCACTGCAATAAAAACCCTCCGCATTGGGATGAAAGCTATGATTGTAAGGTGAACCTAAGCAATTTTTAGCTCGCTTTAATGCATTTTGAATAACAGCCAAATCATGGATTCTTCCAATGATATTACGTCTAGCCGCACCAACAAAATCAGTCAAAGATTGTTCAATTACGCCATATTTTTGTGTCGCTTCAATGACGCTATTATTGCCAATATATAAACCGGCATGGTTGATATTTTTTGTTATCTCATCCATGTTAGGTACTGCGCCAGAACGGTTTATAGCGTCACTAAAATCATTATCTTCGTTAAGGCTTTGGAAGATGATATCGCCACTTTGAATATTATTGATTTTTAGCACGATAACGCCATAGCGAAAACATTACACAAGTTGCAATGATAAATTTAAGTGCATCAATACCAACAAATGGAAAATACCCCACTTTTAACGCATCAATAAACGTAATATGTAAATAGCCCATTAAATAAACAACGCCAAATACAAATAACAATTGATGCGCACAAGCAAATGCAATTAAACCGAAAATAAAGCGACGATCATATCCCTTTTCTGCTGCAAACCCCGCTAAATAAGCGCTAAATACATAGCCGTATAAGTAACCAGAAGATGGTGAAGCCAGCGCCATAATTCCACCACTACCATTGGCAAATAGCGGTAATCCGATCGCACCTAGAAAAAGGTATTGAATTATTGCTAATGCACCTAATTTACGACCTAAAAAAGCGCCAATTAACAACACAGCTAATGATTGTAATGTAAATGGAACTGGATAAGTTGGAATACTAATATTAGCCGCTAGCCCTAAGAGTAATGCCGCACTTGTGGTAGCCAATAGTTTTCGTTGCCAAGAAGATAAGCTAACCAATGTGGTAATAAACGTTGGATAATACGAAGTCAGTTGTTGTTTCATTATTTTCTACCTTTTATTCATAAATAGTAGAACTATAATAACGTAATGCGCCTCAATGTAAACTATTTATATAAAAAATAGTTTACATTGAGAGTAATGAGAGGGCTTTTATTATTACGCGCTAAAATAAAAATGTAATAACAAAGGCAATGTATTTCTTAAGTTAGATTAGATAAGGATTGCTAATTCGTTCATGACCAAAACTCGACATCGGCCCATGCCCTGGCACAAAAATAAAGTCATCGCCAAGAGGTAATAATTTATGGGTAATTGACGAAATCAAATCAGCATGGTTGCCACGAGGAAAATCAGTTCGCCCTATACTGCCTTTAAATAATACATCGCCGACAAAAGCCAATTTATCCAAATGATTAATAAAAACAATATGTCCTGGAGTATGCCCTGGGCAAAAAAGCACATCAAGGGTAATTTTACCTATTTGGATCTGATCCCCTTCTTTTAACCAACGATCAGGTAAAAAACTGTTAGTATGTGGAAAACCAAACTGTACGCATTGTTGTGGCAAAGAGGTTAATAAAAATTCATCTTCTTGGCTTGGCCCAATAATTTTAACGTTGTAATACTTAGCTAATTCAGCTGCTGCACCAACATGATCTAAATGCCCATGGGTTAATAAAATTTGTTTAATATTAACACCTAGTTTTTCAATCGCTTTTTTAAGTAGCTCTGGCTCACCACCAGGATCAATAACAGCCCCTTCCATAGTTTTATCACACCAAATAATGCTACAATTTTCTTGGAAAGCGGTAACTGGGATAATTTGGTATTGGAACATATGCTTATCTCCTTGTTTCTTGATGATGAGCAGTTAAATTTTGTCCATCTTCTCTTTTTAATTGCGCAAAAATAAAACTTGATAATATGGTAACGACACCAAGTATAACAAATGTCAGTTGGAATGCGTAAATAGTATTAGTCGTATTGCTTATCAATCTGAGTAAAACCGCCCCAAATCCTGTACCAAAACTAATTGCTAATTGTTGGTTAACTGCCATTAAGCTATTGCCACTACTTATTGTTTCACCTTGTAAATCAGCTAAAGTTATACTATTCATAGCCGTATATTGCATAGAGTTAACACCGCCGATACAAAATAATAACAAACTGATTAGTATAAGTGATGTTGATAAATTTAACTGAGACATTAGCACAATCATTACACCCGCTAAAATCGTATTAGCGACAAGTACTAAACGATAGCCTAGGCGAGCTAAAATATGTGGAATAAAAATACGGGTGCAAATTGACGCAATCGCCATTGGTACAAGCATAATACCTGCAAAAATAGCCGAGTAGCCGAACCCCACTTGTAATAACAAGGGAATAAGAAATGGCACACCAGATATTCCTAATCGACAGATTAAATTTCCAATAATGCCTATTTTGAATGTGCGAATCTTAAAAAGCGATAGTGGAAATAATGGAGCCTGTTTTTTTCTTGCATATCGACGATAAATAACCAAAAAGAGCAGGCTAATGGCAGCAAGTAGCAATGGAAGATCATATTTCTGATTTTGGTTTAAAATCTCTACACTTAAAGTGGCACTAATAAAGGCAATAACAATAAATATAAAACCAAACAGATCAAAAGGCATCTGTTCACCTTTTAAATTGGGCATATATTTCCAACTAATGATTACACCTAAAATACCAATAGGCAAATTAATAAAAAACACCCAATGCCAACTTACCATATCAACCAGATAGCCACCCAATACAGGACCTAAAACAGGCCCAATTAGGCCTGGAATGGTGGCTGTATTTAAAGCCGCTAGAAAGTCACTACGTTTAAAAGATTTAATTAACACCAAACGTGATATGGGGACCATCATTGAACCACCAATACCCTGAATAATGCGTGATATATCTAAAAAAAGTAATGAATTGGATAAAGCGCAAAGCAAAGAACCAAGTGTAAATAGCGAAACAGCCATGACAAAAATATTTCTTGTGCCAAATTTATCCGACAAAAAACCGCTGACAGGAATAAACAATGCTAAAGTCAATGCATAACTTATTACTGCTGATTGCATATTTAAGGGGGACTCATTAAGATCTTTAGCCATAGTGGGTAGGGCTGTATTTAATATTGACGTATCAAGTGATTGCATAAAGAATGCAAACGCTGCAATCCACGGTAATATACGATAGACAAACGGTGGTAACTGTAATTCGCTATTCATTTTAATTTGGCCTAAAATTAATTTAAATGCTAGTGGAGCGGTTGGATATAAACTCTGAAAATTAAGCTCTCTTACTTAGAGTTGATTAAGAAAGAGAGCAGATGAACGCTATTTTACAATATTATTTGTTAATGATTGGATTTTTTCTTATTCTTTACTGGTTTACCTTGCCAATAGCCAGCCAGTAATGAGCCCGAAATATTATGCCAAACCGAAAATACTGCAGCAGGCAGAGCCGATAAAGCCGAAAAGTAGGTGGTGCCTAAAGTAGCTGCGAGAGCAGAATTTTGCATTCCTACTTCAAGTGACATGGTTCGGCAAGTTGATTCATCAAAACCAAATAAACGCCCTCCCCAGTAACCGCCAAGCAATCCTAACGCATTATGAATCACAACTGCAAAAATAACAGTGCCACCCACTTGGCCAATTTGAGTATGGCTACCTGCTACTACAATACAAAGAATTAATAAAACACAGATCATCGATAAAAGTGGTAAAAATTGTTCACATTTTTTAACGATAGGATTTAACAAATGGTGGATAATTAAACCCAATATAATTGGTATTAAAACAATCTGTACAATATGTACAAGCATTCCCCAAACAGGGACTTCAACTGTTGTGCCAACTAATAGCAGTGTTATCAGCGGTGTTATAACTACCCCCACAAGTGTCGAAACAGATGAAATTGTAACAGACAATGCAACATCACCTTTGGCAAGATAAATCATCACATTTGATGCCGTTCCGCTAGCTACGCTTCCAACTAACACCATGCCAACCAATAGTTCTGGTTTCATTGTAAACAGTTTTGCTAAAATTAGAGCAGTTAACGGCATAACAATATAATGTAGTAAAGTACAAATTACCACCGCTTTAGGTTTGGTGACTACACGTTTAAAATCATCAATACTTAATGTAACTCCCATGGTGAACATCACAAACATAAGTAATTGTGATGTATGGGGGCGTATAGGTGTAAAAGTGTCAGGAGAAAAATAGGCCATAACAGCACACAAAACTGCCCACAAAGGAAATAATCGGGTAAGGGAAGAAATAGATCGAACAAATAGTTTATTCAATTGTCTAGCCATATAAGCCTACTGTCGGTTTACTAAAATAACTTCATAATAATAGTAAATTTATTTTAGTCGCTTGTTAACTTTTTATTCTATTGATTCTACTAAATAGCGTCAAGGTATTTGTTAAAATTGTGTTAAGTATGTGATCTGATGATTCAGTGCGTAATTGTGTCAAGATTTTAAAAACCTCAGTGATATATTCAGGACGATTAACTTGCCCTTGACGACCGCTTAATGGCATGTCAGGTGCATCGGTTTCAAGTACTAAGCTTTCAAGTGGTAATTGGGCAATAGTATTTCGCGTTTTATTCGCTCGCTCATAACTAATTACACCACCGACACCAATATAGTAGCCAAGCTTAATAAATTGCATGGCTTGCTGATAGCTACCCGAAAATCCATGTATCACACCATGGCAAGGTAAGTTGGCTTGCTGCAATTCGTGGTACATAATATCGTGTGATTTGCGTGAGTGAATCAAAACAGGTAAATCAAACTGTTTGGCAAGTGCTAATTGTGATCTAAAAAATGATAACTGCTGTTGCCAATCTACTGTTAAATCATAGCGATCGAGTCCTATTTCACCAATGGCAACTAATTTTTTAGGTTTGGTTCCAACAATATGGGTTAACAGCTCTAAATCAGCCATTGTATGTTGATAGATAGGATGTAATCCTAAAGCAGCATAAAGTTCAGGGTAAAGATCCGTAAGTTGTAAAACAGCATCGAAATAATTAGCGCTAACCGCAGGTATAATTAACCCAACAATACCCGCTTGACGCACCTTATACATTGAGTCGCCAAACGCACCAGCAAAAGGTGGAAAATCAAAATGACAATGCGTATCAATAAACATAATGTCGCCTTATTCTACCGTTACTTGATGTAATAAAATGGGCCATAAAAATTGCTGAGCTGAGAATATAATCTGTTCAATTAACTCGTCCGTTAATTCAGGATATAAGCGAGCATAATAACTGTCACATTCAGCTGATTGATTAAATCCACCTTGCCAAGTATTTAATAGCTTATTTATTGCGCTATCGTTAGCGACAATTTCACCTGTTTTCTTATTATAGGCTGCCATTAACCAGTCCCATGCACATTGCACAGGTAACAATAAAGGTTGATTGATACCATGCAAATAGCCATCTACTAACGTGGTTAGAATGGTCATAGCTTCACCATTTGGTAAATGTAAAAAACGCCATTGTTTACCATCTAGACCATAGATACGGCTTTGGCTTTCAACTTTATCAGGATTTAAGATGCAATAAACTAAATGATCAATCCACAACGAAATCCCATCTCGAATTGAAAGTTTTGATGGACGCCATGTCAATATACCGTCATCTTGAATATGAATTAACCAACCTTGCAATGAGTAATCTTTTTTATTGGTAGAAATGGTTAAATTGACTTCTTGGGTTGTCATGATCAAGCGTTCTTGGTTGATTTTATTCGCCAATGATTGTAGTGCTTCAAATTGTTCATCATAAATAATTTCACCAAATGCACCATCTGGTAACTCGCCAGTTAAGGCTAATTGTTGATAAAAACTATCCGGATCTTGGCTATTTGTTGTAATTTGTTGATTTAAAATCTGCAAGTTTAATTGATAACGTTTTAAATTATCCAAATTAAAATTTTCGGCATCGGGTAAAGTATCGTCTAGATAATTAGCATAAAAATTAAAACGCTTCTGTAAAAATAGTCGAATAGAATGATGATAAAATCGCTTTAATTCATCAAGATTAATGTCATCGACAGTAATTGTTGGAATTTCGCTGATAAATGATTGGCTTTTACCTTGTTGTAATGCAGCAGGTAACCACTCGTCGGCATAACTTTTAGGATCTTGTAAAAAATTTTTAGGATTAAATGGTGTTCGTGTATGGATGATTTTTAACGCATCAAGATGACTATGTTTATCTAAACTATTTACAGATTGATTATTATAGTATTGAACAATATATTCCCAAAGCTCATCAACAAGTATAGAAGGGTAACGCTCACTATTATCTTTCATATCACGACCGATATAACTGATATACAGCTTTTTTTGCGCAGATAAAATTGCCTCTAAAAAAAGGTAACGATCATCGGTGCGACGACTGCGATCGCCTCGTCTTGGATGCTGTGCGATTAAATCAAAGTCAAGTGGAAGCGACATTCTTGGATAATCCCCGTCATTCATTCCCAATAAACAAACAACTTTAAAGGGAATGGAGCGCATTGGCATCATGGTACAAAAATTTACCTTCCCAACTAAAAAACGATGAGCCAAATAATTTTGCTCTAAACGTAATTGCATAGCATCATGCAAAATAGCGATAGAAATATTATCTGCATAATTAGCCGTTAAACCACTACTAATCAATTTTTGCCATTCTTCTTCAAGCATCAACAAAATGGATTCACGTTGCAAATTGCTGACAAAAAAATCATTAATCAATTTAAGGCAACAAGGTTGCCAATCAATTAGAGATTTTTCTTCACTTAAAATAGCAACCCACTCATTAACAACGCTAATAAACTCGGCTAATTGGCCAATTAATTCAGCATCTAAGCCCGTTGCGCCATCATAAGGTAATATCTGTTGCCAGCCACCTTGTTCACTACTCATGGTATAGCCAAGTAATAACCGCTCAAGCCCAAATAACCAACTATGCCCACTATCAAGCCCAAAACGAATACCCGATTCCACAATCCAAGTTCGTAGCAAGGCTAATTGCGATTCACTAATGGCAAATTTTTCGGCAATAGCAGGGATTTCTAATAAGTTAAATAGCTCTTCGGCCGTAAATCGGCTTTGAGGAAAATTTAAGATAGTGAAAAAACCTTGCACAATCGGATCAATATTTCGGGCTTTTTGATCAGAAATAGTAAAAGGTAAAAATCGCTTTCCAGAAGCATTTGCAAAAACAGCGCGAATATAAGGAACATATTTATCAATATCCGACACCATAACAATGCAATCACGTAACTCCAATGTAGGATCTTCATCAAAAACCGATAACAGATAATCATGTAACACTTCAACTTCTCGCTGTTCACTATGGCAGGCATGAAATGAAATGGACTTATCCATAGGTGACATATGTTTATTACAAAATTCGCTTTGATAAAGATCCAAAATATCTTGTTGTATGGTCTGTAACAAACAAGAACAATCCAGATCGACAAACGCTTCAATATCTTGCTTATGGCTAAATTCTTGTAGTAAAAATAGATTATCTCGACCTAATTTCCCCCACGAAGTTAACAATGGATTAGGGATTTTATCTGGTGTGTTTTCGATATCTGATAATTGTTTTTCAACAATATCTCCCCAATACCATTTACATGGATTATTAAACATTAAATGGACATCAATATGTTGCCCAAGTGCTGAAAGTAATGAGAGATAAATAGGGGGAAGCGAAGTAATACCAAAAATAAAAATACGATCAGGTAACGGATCTAAACAAGCACGATCAAAATGTTTATCTAACAAAATCTCAAGCATTTGCTGATAAATATTAGCCCGATGATAAGGTTGGCTGATAGCTATTAGCTTACGCCAAAGCTCGGCTTGCCACGTTTCATCAGAATGATAATTTAATTCGGCAACAGTTTGATTGGCTTCCCATTTTGCCAGCCAATCAGGGCGATAAACTAAATATTGGTCAAATAACCAAGCGATACGAGTTGCTAATTGATAACGTTTTCTATCGTGTTTATCATCATTAAGATAATGGCTAAGTGCACTAAATTCAGGCTGCTTAATAACTTGGGGTAATAAGTAATATAAACGCCACGTCATTGATTCAATATTATAACTATTTTCAGTTGGCGCATTGGGTAACAATTTTTGGTATAGCTGCCAAATAAACTGTGTAGGAAAAAGAAAGTCAACATTAGCCACAATACCCAATTCATCAGCTAACGCAATTTGCAACCATTGTGCCATACCTTGACTTTGCACCATAACGATATCAGGTATGAATACGTCTTCTAATGGTTGTCTGAGCATCAATTCACTTAATAGTGTCTTAAGTAGATCAACTTGGTTAGAATGATAAATGATAAACATATTAGTGTAGCAGCAAATTTGATAAGGTTGTTTAGGATTATCGCTGATCGTTAATAATAAATCTAGCCATCTAAAAACTATTCTTCTACTTTATATTTTTGCTTAATTTTGGCTAGCTGGCCAGATAGGTTAGTGAATGTTTGCCATTGATAGGATTTGTATGCGCTATTTGATGCTAAATTAAGCCTCCGCACTAACCAAATTGAATCGTACATGGTTTGCCATCCATTGTGACGAACATAATGGGCATTCAGCGATTTGATACACGAAATGTCAAATTCAGCTAAGGAAATATAAATTTTGGTTAATATGTACAAGTTTTTATATCACTTACTACTATTATGATCATATAAAAATAGGCAATCTATCTTTGATTGCCCATATTGCTTGCTTAATTATTTTGTTGTAGCCAATACATTGCTTCATAAGGCCTTAATGTTATTTGCGAACCTAAGAACGGGCTATCTGGATAATTACTTAATAATTGACTCCAGTTTAGATGTTGTAATTGTGTTGGTAATGCGTAATTGATTTTTTTATCAGTAAGATTAATTATTACCAATAGTTGTTGCTGATAGTAACTACGTACATAAACCCAATAATCGGCAATATTTGGGGTAAAATCGTGATAGTCACCTAAAATAAAAATCGGATGCTGCTTGCGGAGCGCAATTAAAGTTTGATAACAATAAAACACTGAATCGGGATTATTGAGTGCAGTGTTAACATTAATTTGTGGATAATTATCGGCAACCTCAATCCATGGTTCACCTTGCGTAAATCCAGCATTAACTGAGTTATCCCATTGCATTGGGGTTCGACTATTGTCTCTGGATTTGCTGGCTAAAATGGCTAAGATTTCCTGCTTTGTCATGCCTTGCGCGAGTTTTTCTTGATAGATATTCAGGCTTTCAACATCGCGATATTGAGTAATATCCGTAAAATGAGGGTTAGTCATACCAATTTCTTCACCTTGATAAAGATAAGGTGTTCCTTGTAAACCATACAGCAACATGGCTAGCATTTTGGCCGATTGTGTATGATATTGGTTTTCGTTGCCAAGTCGCGATACAATGCGTGGCTGATCATGATTACACCAAAAAATGGCATTCCATGCTTGATTATGCATGCCCGTTTGCCAATAACCGATAATTTTTTTAAGCTCAATTAAATCAGGTTTAGCTAAACACCACTTATAGCCATTAGGATAATCGACTTTTAGATGATGAAAATTAAAGGTCATAGTCAATTCTTTACCATCTAATGCGGCATATTTTCGGCAGTTTTCTAGTGTGGTTGATGACATTTCGCCAACCGTTTTCAACTGATAGGGTTGAAACACATTAGCACTCAGATCCTGTAAAAATTCATGAATACGTGGGCCATCGGTATAAAATCGTCGTCCATCACCATTTTCATCATTAGGAAAATTCTGTTGTTTAGATACTAAATTAACCACATCAAGCCTAAGCGCATCGACCCCTTTATTCGCCCAAAATTGACACACTTTCTTGATTTCATCACGAACGGTTGGGTTTTCCCAGTTGAGATCGGCTTGTTCTTTAGCAAATAAGTGTAAATAGTATTGCTCCGATGGTTGATGCCATTGCCACGCTTTACCGCCAAATTTTGATAACCAATTATTTGGCTCTGCTCCATTTGGAGAGGCATCTTTCCATATGTAAAAGGAGCGGTAAGGGCTATTTTTATCTAAAGCTGCTTTAAACCAAGGATGCTGGGTTGAAGTATGATTAAACACCATATCCATCATAATTCGGATACCTCGTTGATGAGCTTGTGCAATGAGTAGCTCAAAATCAGCCATTTTGCCATAGCTTGGATCAATATCGTAATAATCCGAAACATCATAACCGTTATCAATTTGCGGCGACGGATAGATTGGCGTTAACCAAATGGCACTAATTCCAAGGTTTTTTAAGTAATCTAATCGCTTAATAATACCTTGTAAGTCTCCAGTTGAATTTGTGCCACTAGCTTGAAAACTTTTTACATAAATTTGATAGATAGTCCCATTTTGCCACCAAGGAATTGTAATTTTGTTCATTGTGCACTCTTTTTGTTAATCAGTTAATCACTTATCGTTTAGTTAATACAACGATAAAAAGTGACATCAATAAGTTAGCGGATATTTAACGTGCCTTGTTTCTGTTTTATTCTATAAACTAACGAGGTTAAAACAATCGGAACGACAATTGCTACCAACATAGCAACGGCATAAATTGACCAATATATCGGTTTGATAGTTAATATGCCAGGTAAGCCACCAACACCAATGCCATTAGACAACACGCCAGCTAACCCACAAATTAATCCAGCTAATGCCGAGCCAATCATGGCGCATAACATCGGGAACTTATAACGCAAATTAATGCCATACATAGCAGGCTCAGTCACGCCTAAATAGGCTGATATCGCCGCAGGTACAGAGACTTCACGTTCATTTTGTTTTTTAC
The DNA here is from genome assembly GCF_001690515.1 of Gilliamella sp. Fer4-1. Lineage (NCBI taxonomy): Bacteria > Pseudomonadati > Pseudomonadota > Gammaproteobacteria > Orbales > Orbaceae > Gilliamella > Gilliamella sp. Fer4-1. The sequence goes on from NZ_LZGZ01000079.1 coordinate 26,914, forward strand.
TGGCTAAAATAATACCAACCACGGCTGAAGCTTGAGCTATGTTAGATAAAGCAATAATGGGCCAAATTGGTGTTCCACCCATACTATTGGTCATCTGCATGTCAATAGCAAGCGTGGTGTGATGAATACCTGTAATCACCAGTGGTGAATAAATAAAGCCAAAAATAGCCGAACCAATAAAGGCATAATCACCTGTCATTAAGTATTTAACAATATAAGCAATACCATTACCTAACATGCGGCCAAATGGACCTAAAATAAAATGGGCTAAAAACACAGAAACAAGAAGCGCAACAATCGGCACAATCACTAGATTCAAGTAATCAGGTACAATTTTGCGTAATCGTGTTTCGATCCAACCCAACGCTAAACCAGCAAAAATAGATGGAATCACCTGCGCTTGATAGCCGACTTTTTCGATACTAAACCAACCAAAATCCCAAACATCAGGTATTTTACTGCCAAGATCATAAGCATTCATCAATTGTGGTGAAACCAAAGTGATACCTAAAACAATACCTAAAATTGGCGATCCTCCCATCTTTTTCACAGTAGACCAACAAATGGCAACTGGTAAAAAGTGGAAAATCGCTTCGCAAGGTAACCAAAGTATACTGTAAATTGGAGCCAGCCAATGATAGGTTTGTATAAGCGGCTTACCATCAATAGTTGGCATTTCGCCAATAATATTACGTAATCCAAGTAATAAACCACCAGCGATTAAAGCTGGTAATAATGGCACAAAAATTTCCGCTAAGTTAGAAATAAACCTTTCAAAAAAAGACATATTCTTTTTAGCTGCAACTTTAGTTTGCTCTTTGCTTGCTTCATCTAAATTTAATTGCTGGATCAATACTTTGTAATAACTATCAACATTGGTACCAATGATAACTTGAAATTGCCCAGCATTATTAAAACAACCTTTCACAAAAGGCAGTTCTTCTATAGCTTGGACATCAGCTAGCTTAGGATCAACTAAGGCAAACCTCAATCTTGTTAGACAATGGGTAACACTGGCAATATTTTCTTTCCCACCAATCAACTCGATCAATTGCATTATCGATTGGCTAGTTAATTGGGTATTTTTAGCCATAAAAGGTCTCCTTTAAATTAGAATTAGCCTTTTTATTTCACTAATAATCTGGCTATTTTGAATATAGATTAAGCATAGATGGAATTGAATAATTAATAAATGGGAACGTTCCCTTTTTTGTGATTGATATCACAAATTAGAGCAAAATAAGCACAAATTAAATAAAAATAACTACGGGTTAACTTATTAAATAGCAAGGAATGGTGATACTTTTCAGCTCAAATTGATTTTGTAACATATTCAGTAACTCTTGAGCCGCATAACTACCGGCTTTATCAAAACCGAGTTCAACTGCACAAGTCTTAGGGAAAAGAAAACTCAGTAGCTCACTAGTGCCAATACTACCAACCACAATATGTTCAAACTGTTTTTCGTGTAAGTATTTATTTAATCCTAATGCGATGCTATCTGTTGCACAAACAATTGCCGATGGGTTTTGTGCTAATACCGGTATGGCGAGCTCATAGCCTGAGCGATAACTTAATTGACCTAAGGCCGCATTTGGGATCAGTTGATATTGCTGACAAAAATTCAGATAAGCTTGGTAACGCCGAGCGCCAGTGGTCTGGTCTTGTTGATCAATACCAAGATATCCAATTTTTTGATGTTTTTGTGAATGATATAAATAGGTAAGTAGCGTGTTTACTGCTCCTATATCATCATAACAAATACAAGTATGAGCAGGAAACTTTCTGGCAATCACCACACTTTTATTTTGCCAGAAGGGTAATAATGAATGTTCAAGCCCAGTAAAAGCAAAAATAACCACACCATCAGCTTGCTTGTCTTTTAGCATGGATAAATGCTCTTTAACTTTAGCAGCACTAAATTGACTCTCCATAATAATAGGATCATAACCATGCTGATAAAAAATAGGCAACATGCTGCGAACAGCTTGATTTTCTGACCATGAATCAAGACGGGTCACAATAATACCAATGACCTTATTGCCATAACCACGCATGGCTCGAGCTGATTTTGACGGCGTAAATTGATGCTGTTCAATCATTGCCATTACCTTGGAGCGTGTACTGGCTTTAACCATTAGGTCATGATTGATCACCCGTGACACCGTCGATTTGCTTACCCCACAAAGCTTTGCAATATCTTTAATCGTCAAATTGTTTGAAGATATGCCCATAATAAATTTAGCCAACAAAAATCAATAAAATCATACTAATCTATTTTAGAAAAAATAGCGATTTTAGATTGTTGATATCAACTTGATAAACTAGCGACACAATTAATGACTAAAACAAAAAAGATGAAAAATTTCATTGCATTTCTATATAAAAATCGTTCAGGAAAGCCATTGATTTTATTGAAGTTTTTATTTGACGTTTTTAAGTGAAATCAAGCAGTTATAAGGTGGATGCTGCCTGTAGTACTGTTAGATTTCAAGTTGTTTCCTTTCACAATATCTTGAAATTATTATCAATAAGCTTTCAGAAATGAACTTTCAGATTAAACCCTGTTTCAATATGATATTTAGGTTTTCCATTTTGACTGTTTGGTTTTTTAGCAAAAATTATCACAGCATCCAATTTAAGCTAGTAAGGTAAAAAATCATTTAATAATGCCAATAAGCTCTCTTTGATTTTTGTATTATCTTGGGTTAAATCAATAGTACAAAAGGATAATTTATGTCCTTGGATAGTCATATTTTCATTCACCGTCGCACCGACAGTTGGGTATAGCAACATGCCAGAGGCGCAAACCGATAAAGGATCACTATCTTTTTCCTGACTTCTTAAATAAGCATACAATTGATAAAGGTGATGACTACTAAACGAGTTAGATCTAAATCGTGTTTCTTTTAGAATTGAAGTACATTTAGTATCAATAATTAAACGTTGTGTATGACCGCGATTTTCAAGAATTAAATCGGTTTTCATAGTTGGCAAATAGGTGGTGATATTATCAGTCGCATTGCTATATTGCCAATTTAATTTTTTACCCGCATAAATAGTCCATTGCCGAGGATCTAAATTTACACGATAAAAGCCAACTATCGCTTTTTCAAATAATTCACGTAACCAATGATCGGTTTTTTTTAGTTGTTCAATGGTATGTAATCCTTGGAATTGAGTGGGAATTGACAAGCTAAAAATCAGTTTTGCTAAAGAGATTAAAGTATTATCTTTAAAATTTGCATGGTTAAAACGCTCCTTTTCATAGCAATAATACGTTGTTTGACCAATTTTCAACGCAGTAAATTGATGAATGATTTTTCTACATTGTTCAATTAAGCTCGCATCTTTCAATTGTTTTACTAATAGATGAGCCGCAGCATGAATATAGCGATTTTTAGGGGTATCAATCGTTAAATCATCATATCGACATTGAATTTTACCTTTTGCCAATAGTTGCTTACGCTGAGTAGTTAAAACCTCTATTTTTCCTCTGACACGATTAAGCGCTTTTGTTGTGAGCTGATAATCTGCGGCAAGATGATGTATTAACCATTTATTTGCTGCCTGACAATATAGTTTGGCAGCGAGCGTTATTAATTCGTCTAGGTTATTTTCTAGTTCTATTCTCTGCTTTTGCCCTACAGTTTTATAATAATCAGAAGCATAGAGCAAAAGTAGCCATATGTTTCTAATTGGTATTTTGGCAACGGTCGTATTGGTTAATAGCGGATGATTATTTATTGTGGTCATTATTGTGCATTACCTAATAATATATTCATCGCATCGCTAAATTTTTCAGGCTCGCCAAACCAATACTCTTCTAATAGAGGCTCGATTTCTGAACGAACAATATGTTCAAACCAATCTTGCGCAGCCATTTCTTGGTTAGGACAAGTAAAATAGCTATGCCCAATGGTAAATGCCTTGCCGAGTGAACTATCATTACTAATATATTGATTTAATGCCTCTATACGGTGCCTTATATCTTGTAATTGTTGCGGTGAAAAGGCGTGTTTTTCTTGCACATAGTTGAGCCAATTTTCGCCAAAATGAGGACTTAAATGATAAAAGGCAAAACGACGACGTAAAGCAAAATCGAGCATCGCTAACGAACGATCGGCAATATTCATAGTACCGATAACATAAAGATTGGCTGGAATAAATACGCCTTTTTCATTTTGGTGTTGGTATGTTAATTCTAATGCCTCATTTGGATTTCGTTTATCAGCTTCAAGTAGCGTTAACATTTCACCAAAAATTTGTGCTGGATTGCCACGATTAATTTCTTCAATCACAATCACATAATTTGATTGAGAATCTCTCCTTGCTTGATTAATTATCTCTAAAAAAGGTCCATCAATCAACGCTAATTTTCCATCACTGGTTGGTCGATAGCCGCGGATAAAATCCTCGTAAGACATATTAGGATGAAACTGAATAGCTTTGATATTCTTTGAATCTTTATAACCAACAATAATATTCGCTAAACGCTTGGCTAACCATGTTTTACCTGTCCCTGGTGGACCTTGTAAAATAATATTTTTTTTAAACCTTAAGCTATTTAATATGGCTTGCAACTGTTGTTTATCAACAAAACAACCTTCATTGATTAAATTATCCAAGGAATAAGATTGCTTCATTATTACTGGCTCAGTCGTGTCTTGATTATCTGAACTGTCTTTTTCTAGATAGCTTGCATCTGTCTCTAGTAATTGGTATTTTCCATTTCCCAAAAATAACAAAATATTATCATTTCTCAGTTCTTGAAGCCTATTATCAATGCTTGATTTTATCGTTTTATTATTAGGAAATAATTGCTGAATTTCTTCTTTATAATGATCAAGAAATTCCGATCGAGTAAATATATTATCATTTTTCTGATAACATAATTGTTTAACACGACTTAATACAATATCTTTCCAAGTATCATTACTTGATTCGTTCATATTGTCAGCATTGTTATTACTATTAACATTGTTACTATTAATATCCCCATACCGTGAACGCCAATAAGGAGCATTACGGAACACGTCAATTTCTTGTGGCTTATCATCAAAAGTAAAATTAATTAATTGTTCTGAAAACCAATTATCAGCTTTAACTTGCCAAATGACAGCGACATTAGTGTAAAAATACCACTTTTTATTTAAATCAGTTCGTTGCCAATTGACTTCCAATAATTTACCATCGCCGTGGTTCTTTGTTACGACCCCAATAGCCTTAATTTTCATAACAGAAACATTAAGGCCTTTATTATCAAAGGGTAAATTGTGCTTTTCCGTATAAGTTGATTTGATGGCAATATTGTCACCAACCGCAATTGAACGCACTAGCTTTAAATATTTATCGTTATAACCACTTTCCCAAATGCCTGCACTAATAAAGCGATCGGTTTGATCTTTGCCATTATAGCTAGCACTCAAAAACCAATATGTTTTTGTCCCGTCCAATTGCTTTCCTTTCTGATTATGTTATTTATTTTTATGTATATTTTAAACTAATTTATTGTTAACCAAAAATAGAATGTTGATAATTTTTTGCTGACTATTGTTATAAAGTTATTTATGTTTTTACAATACATAATCAAATAGTTAAATAATAAAAAAGTAGATGGTTTTGAATAAATCTATTAATGACTTAAAAGTGTTGTGCATGCATATTGGGTTGAATTGTTTTATATAAAATGATCTTGTTGCTAGGCAAAAAGAAATTGGTTAAATTAGGCTATAAAATTATGCATCCTAATACATTGTCAATCACATAACTGATATAGGATGTAATATCATGTCCACCATTTTACCATTGCAATTAAAATGACTTTATTTAACTAAATTTTGATAAGCGCTATTCGATAAAATTATTTTTTGCAATAATACGAAATAATTGAAATGATGATTTTAAAAGGAAAATATAAAGGTGTCATACAGATTTTTATGCAGTTCACTGCTTATTTTCGGCTTTTCAACATATGCATTAGCGATCGAAACAAATAATACCATTGAGTCACAATTTAAAGCGGCTTTATTATGCAAGGTTGATCCAATTGATGGTCGTGATGCAAAAGTGGTTAAACAACTCAGCGAGCAAAACATTACCGTAAAAAATTTAGAAGAAGATGGACTGATTAATTTAGAGTATCACTTTGCTAAACCGCTGGAAATAATGAATACCACTGTGTCACAGATTAAATATCAAGGCGATAGTGGTTCATACTTTTATGCGATTGCTAAAGGTGATATAGATACATTTGCCAAATCAATGGCAGCAACCCCAATCCCTGCCGATTTAAAAGAAGCAATGTCTTGGGGTGATATAGGTCAATATTATCAATATACAGCCCCAGTCACGGAAGAAAATCCTTTTCCTAGTATCATTCTTATCGGCCGTGACAAAAATGTTAAATCAGATGAGTTTTATTTTGGCTGTGAAGAATTTGACGGCTAATCATGATTAATTTAAGGATGGGTAAAAGGTTACTCATCCGCTTTTAATTTGTAAGCCTTTCCCCACGCTAACATGGCATCATGCACCTGTTTTAGACTTTGTCCAACCTCAGTTAACGTATATTCAACCCTTGGTGGAACCTCGGCATACACTTTACGGGTTAATAGCCCACTTTTTTCCATAGCGCGCAAATGCTGAGTTAAAACTTTTTGTGAAATGCCGGTCAGCGATTTTTTTAGTTCACCAAAGCGCTTGGTTCCCGTAAGTAAATCACGCACAATTAATATTTTCCATTTGTCACCCATTAACATTAATGTGGTTTCAACAG